>JBEION010000158.1:0-3143 GCA_040377565.1 Candidatus Nanopelagicales bacterium
GCTGCCGTGTAACAAAGTCGAAGTTAGTAAGCGCCACCATTCACCTTGTGCAATGGCTGCTGGAATCATTCCGAAAGCTAGCATGATTTAACAGATCGACTTTAAACGCATTAGCCTTACAGGTATGACACTTCCCCGAGTGAAATCAACATCATGAGTGCTGAACAGTTTGCAGCAGTTGATCTAATCGCCGCTAAGCGCGACAAGCATGAACTTTCTGATCTACAAATTGATTGGTTTGTTGACGCATACGTTCGCAATGTAATTGCTGAAGAACAAATGTCTTCGATGGCGATGGCGATTTTGCTTAACGGGATGAACCGCCGAGAGATTGTGCGCTGGACTAAGGCTTACATTGAATCCGGCGAGACTATGGATTGGTCAACGCTGGGACGACCAACTGCCGACAAACATTCCACTGGTGGTGTTGGCGACAAGATCACTTTGCCACTTGCTCCGTTAGTTGCTGCGTGTGGAGTTAGTGTGCCACAGCTTTCTGGACGCGGCCTTGGTCATACTGGTGGCACCTTAGACAAACTTGAAGCCATTCAGGGCTGGCGTGCGAACTTATCTAACTCGGAAATGTTTGACGTGCTTAATTCCACTGGCGCAGTAATTTGCGCAGCTAGCCAAACTCTTGCGCCAGCTGACCGACGAATTTATGCACTTCGTGATGTGACTGGAACTGTTGAATCAATTCCACTGATCTCCGCATCGATCATGAGCAAAAAGATTGCCGAAGGAACTGGCGCACTTGTGTTAGATGTGAAAGTTGGATCAGGCGCGTTCATGAAAACTGTTGAGCAAGCCCGCGAGCTCGCTACGACAATGGTTGGAATTGGTAACGATGCTGGCGTAACTACGCGTGCATTGTTAACGGCAATGGATGTTCCGCTTGGTCGAACCGCAGGCAACGCACTTGAAGTTCAAGAATCAATTGACGTGCTTGCTGGTGGTGGACCTGCCGACGTTGTCGAACTCACTGTGACTTTGGCCCGCGAGATGCTGGAAGCAAGCGGCGCTTCGGGATTAAAAGATCCAGCCCTGGCTCTTTCAGATGGTTCAGCCATGGACGTCTGGCGTGCAATGATCTCAGCGCAAGGTGGAGATTTGTCTGTGCCACTTCCAGTCGCCAAAGAAAATCATGACGTTGTCGCGGACGATTCTGGTTACTTGACCAAGTTAGATGCCCTTTCAGTTGGAATGGCTAGCTGGCGACTGGGCGCAGGCCGGGCCAGAAAAGAAGATTCCGTTCAGTTTGGCGCAGGAATTGAATGGCATGTTGGCCATGGCGAGAAAGTTGAAAAGGGCCAAAAGCTCTTTACTTTGCACACCGATGAGCCTGCTCGATTCGAATCTGCATTAGAAGTCTTAACGCAAGGTTACGAAATCGGAACTGAGTCAGAAATATCACAACGCTTGCCATTAATCATTGATCGTGTTGTCTAAAACTTGTTTGTAAAACTTTCCCAAGTATTCTGATTACATGCCTGAATTAATTCGCGAACCAACCATGATTCCAGTTCCCGGTGGAAAATCTATTGCAGAGTACATCGGCCGAGTAAAGACTGGCGACAATGACGTTTCCGTTGCAGTCATGCATGCACCAGCTGGTTGGTCAGAACCAGCTCAAGCTCCAGCCTTTGATGAATTCACAATTGTCATCACTGGTTCGATTGATGTTGAACACGAAGGTAAGACGACAACAGTCGGCGCTGGCCAGGCATTAATCACACGCGCCGGCGAGAAGGTGCGCTATCTAACTCGGGAAGATGCACATTACGTGGCTATTTGTGTTCCAGCATTCTCACCAGACTTAGCAAATCGAGATGACGAAGAATGATTTCACCAGCAGTAATCAAAGCCGTTCCAAAAGTTGTCTTGCACGACCACTTAGATGGTGGGTTGCGTGTCAAAACAATTTTGGAACTTGCCCAACTTCATAACTACACCGCACTGCCCTTTGACAATGAAGAGCAACTTGGCAATTGGTTTCACACTGCAGTGCAGGGCTCACTGGAAATTTACTTAGAAACTTTTGCTCACACCGTCGGTGTTATGCAAACTCCAGATGCGTTGCAACGTGTGGCTAGTGAATGCGCACAAGATCTTGCCGAAGATGGTGTGGTCTATGCCGAAATTAGATTTGCTCCTGAACTACACACTGCAAAAGGTTTGAGCTACCGCGAAGTTATCGACAACGTATTAATTGGTTTTGCTCAAGGTGAAGCCGCGGCAAAAGCTGCCGGCAAAACCATTCGAGTTGTTGCACTGTTAACTGCGATGCGTATGGCTGATGTGTCACTAGAAATTGCAAAGCTTGTTGTTGAGTACCGCGATCGTGGTGTTGTTGGTTTCGACATTGCGGGTAAAGAAGCTGGCTATCCTCCGACAGAGCACATCGAGGCCTTCCAATACTTACAACGCAACAATGCGCACTTCACAATTCACGCTGGCGAAGCTTTTGGATTGAAAAGCATTTGGGAAGCAATTCAATTTTGTGGCACTGAACGTCTTGGTCACGGAGTTCGAATCATTGACGATGTAACCGTTAATCCTGATGGCTCTGTAACTCTCGGAGACTTAGCTGCTTACGTGCGTGATCGTCGAATTCCGTTGGAACTATGTCCTAAATCAAATGTTGATACTGGCGCTGCTGCAAGTATTGCTGAGCACCCAATTGGATTGCTTCGCAAACTAAATTTCCGAGTTACTTTGAATACCGATAACCGTTTGATGTCAGACACTTCGATGTCTGCTGAAATGACATCACTCGTTGAGGCATTCGATTACTCGTTACGGGATCTGGAATGGTTAACAGTCAACGGAATGAAGAGTTCGTTCTTACCGTTTGATCAACGTTTGGACATTATCAATCACATAATCAAGCCTGGCTACGCCAGACTTCGCGAACAGGTTGGTTCTTAGTAACTTCCAGTGGCAGTAACGCCATCAAGGATTGCGCGAGAACTAGAAAGTCCAAGGCGAGTAGCTCCCGCGTTTATTAACTCGGTTGCAAACGCAATATCTCGAATCCCGCCGGATGCCTTAACGCCTAATCGACCACCAACGGTTTCATGCATGATCTTGATTGCGCGCACATCAGCGCCGCCAGCTGGATGAAAGCCAGTAGCAGTCTTAAC
>JBEION010000191.1:0-2683 GCA_040377565.1 Candidatus Nanopelagicales bacterium
AGCGGCCGACATTTTGGTGGTTAAAGCTATTCCATTAGGTGGTGTCCAACAGGCACTCGATCTAGTAACTGAAATTGGCTTGCCTGCGGTAGTAAGTGGATCTTTGGATACCTCAGTGGGTTTATCAAGCGGCATCGCACTGGCCGCCAGCATCCCGCATCTATATGGAGCCTGTGGTTTAGGAACTGGCACTTTGTTTGCGGAAGATTTGGTAACACCGACCACTTTGCCAACAGATGGCGAACTTATTGTTAGGCGAGCTAGCCCTGATGCCCACCTTCTTGCTACTGCTGCTGCAAAGGTCAGTGATAGTGATCGACTTTGGTGGCAAGAGCGCATTGTGCGAGCATGGCAGAGCGGTGCCAATGATTTGGTGAGTCCGAGCGTGAAGGAGGCAGTGGAGCAATGACATCGAATGATATGACGTCAACAGAATTAGCTCGATCAATAGTTCAAAGCTGCCTTGATTCCGGCGCCGAGCAAGTGGTAATTGCTCCTGGTTCTCGCAATGCACCTCTGTCTTGGGCATTTGCGCAAGCGGAAAAAGCTGGTCTAATCAAAATCCAAGTTCGCATCGACGAACGTGATGCTGGATTCCTTGCCCTGGGAATTGCTAAAGCAACTAGCAAGCCAGTTCCGGTAGTTGTAACTTCAGGTTCGGCAGTTGCGAACTTAATGCCGGCAGTTGTAGAGGCCTTTCATAGCGCAATACCTGTAATAGTTTTGAGCGCCGATCGTTCGGCATCTGCGCGCGGAAAAAGTGCCCCGCAAACTATTAATCAAT
The DNA here is from genome assembly GCA_040377565.1 of Candidatus Nanopelagicales bacterium. Taxonomy (GTDB): domain Bacteria; phylum Actinomycetota; class Actinomycetes; order S36-B12; family UBA5976; genus UBA5976. Next base: position 785 of record JBEION010000191.1, read on the forward strand.
TTGGAATGTTTGGAACTTTTGTTAAGTCCCAGCTAGATGTGGCTGCTGGCACCGCAGTTATTTCGGACATCAGCAAAGTTATTGAATCAACAATTTCAGGCCGGCCTGGTCCAGTACAAGTAAACGTGCAGTTTGAATTACCACTGATGCCAGATGTGAAAGAAATGGAATGGCAACCAAAGTCACCAAACCTTAAGTCGATTTCGAAAACTGAATGCAATCAAAAGCGCATCGAAGTCCCAGCTCGTGGAATCTTCATTGTTGGTGACAATGCTGATACTGAAGCCATCGAAGAAATCAATCGAGTTTCGCAAGAATTAGGTTGGCCAATCCTTTGGGAGCCAACTGCGAATGCTCACATGCTTACCAACGCAATTTCTCACGGTGTAGTTCTGCTGCAAGCAGACATTGCACCAAAAGTTGAAGCCGTTGTTACCTTCGGAACGGCTGGGTTATCGCGCGCAATTCTGGGCTTACTAAAGAACGTCCCAATTCACATTGCAATCCACAGTGCAACTGCCGGGCCAGACTTACCGGATCCAGTATCAAGTGCCAACGAGATTCTTGAATGTGTTCCAAAACTTGAAACTAAAATTGACCCAGAGTGGTTACAGCAATGGCAAACGTTGGATAACAAAGCTGCGATTGCAGTAGAAACTGCTTTGGCAGCGAATACCTTAACGGGGCCAAGTGCGGCGCAAGTTGTTTGGAACCAAGCTGGACAAGACGATCAACTATTTGTTGCTGCATCCTGGCCAGTGCGTCATCTTGAAGCTCATGCCGGCACTCGAAATGGTTTGCAGGTCTTTGGCAACCGAGGCGCAAACGGAATCGATGGGTTGATCTCAACCGCTACTGGTGTAGCAATCGGTACTAAGAAACGAACGGTCTTGCTTATGGGAGACATCGCATTCCTGCACGATCTAGGTGGCTTGAACCTTGGCGAAGGCCAAGAGCAACCAAACTTAACGATTGTTGTTTTAGACAACAATGGCAGCGGAATCTTTAGCCAGCTTGAACAAGGTGCAGCGGAATACCAAGAACATTACGAAAAAGTCTTTGGCACACCGCACGGTAAAGACCTTTGGGTTATTGCAGAATCATTGGGTATTCCAGCAAAGCAAGTTACAACGAAAACTGAATTGAAGTTTGCTTTGGAAAGTTTTGAAAAAATGCCAGGCATCAAAGTCATTGTTTGCCTGACAGGGGACCGAAGTGCAGAGAATGATTTGATTAAACAAATCGTTGCTCAGGTAAAAAGTAGTTAAGGATCGAAAAATGCGCGCTCGTGATTTAGGAATCAAGTTTGAGGGCCAGCCTGGCGCATTTAATGCGATCACAGACGTTCCGGGTCTTGAAGTTGGCATGGTGACTTTGATTTCAGGTGAAGGTGATTTGATTCCTGATGGTGGACCAGTTCGAACTGGAGTAACAGCAATTTTGCCGGTCGGAAAGTCAAATACTCAGCAGGCAATACCTGCAGGGATCTATTCACTAAACGGCAACGGTGAAATGACTGGTTCACATTGGATTAACGAAACCGGTGGCTTGTCTGGCCCAATCATGATTACCAATACTCATGCGGTTGGAACAGTTCATCGGGGAGTTATCGAATGGGTTAAACAAAATTTCCCTGAGGCTGCCATGGAATGGTTGCTTCCAGTTGTTGCAGAAACTTGGGATGGCTATCTAAATGACATCAACGGTGCGCATGTAACTACTGAACATGCCATCGCTGCAATTGATTCAGCAACTGGCGGCCAAGTAAGTGAAGGATCGCACGGCGGCGGGACTGGAATGAATTGCTACGGATTTAAAGGTGGCAATGGAACCGCATCCCGAACTGTTCCATTTGGCGGAAAAGATTATGTTGTTGGTGTCTTCGTTCAAGCCAACTTC
>JBEION010000166.1:0-2987 GCA_040377565.1 Candidatus Nanopelagicales bacterium
AAGTCGTGATGCCAGCACATAACAAAGGAGCAGCGCCAGCACGATCTAGGTTGGCTGGAACATGTAGTGCGTAATCAGCCTTAACAACAACGTTCTTTGAATAGCCACCGTAGGTAGGAGTAACGCCATCGCGCTCCATGCCGTTGTAGGTGTATGCCGAATTATCAAGGCACCAATGGTCATTTCCATCTAGGCAGTATTCGCAAGTGCCACAAGAATCTACAAAGCAACCAACGCCAGCGATGTCGCCAACTTTGAATTTCTTAACATCAGATCCAACTGCTACAACGGTGCCGACAATTTCGTGGCCCGGAACCATTGGAAAAATTGCTTCGCCCCACTCTTCTTTAACTTGATGAATATCAGAGTGGCAAATGCCGGCGAACTCGATGTCGATAGAAATGTCATTTGCGCCAACTTCGCGTCGCTCAAATTCCCAAGGTCCAATCGTTCCGTTTGCAACCTGTGCTGCGTAACCTTTAGTTTTTGCCATGTCTACTCCTTGTTATGACTGAAAGCCTACTGAGTAAACCAAGACGTGCAGATTAGAGGTCGACACCTTCGTGTGCCAACAACTTCAGTTTCAAGTCAATTCCAAAACCATAGTTACCAACAGCGCCACCAGTCTTGATGACTCGATGACAAGGAACTATTGGTGCAATCAGATTGGTAGCCATTGCAGTTCCGGCAGCTCGGACGGCAAGTGGTCGCCCAGCTTTTGCAGCCAGGTCAGCGTAGCTAATGACTTGCCCACCTTTAACTTTGCGAAGCGCGGCCCAAACATCTTGCGTGAATTCACCACCGGGCTGACGAACTTTAAGTGATTTAAACGCATCAAGATCACCATCAACCCAAGACTTAACAACTGATGTAACACCGGCAAGTTTTGCATCGGATTTGAATTCAACAATGTTTAATTTGTGGCCAGACTTCTTTAGAAATTTTGGAATCTCACTAAAGGCTGCTCCGATAACGACTGGTTCTTTTGTGACATCCACAAATGTTGCGATAGGTCCCCATGGAGTTTTGATTTCATATCCCAAAATAGAAGGCATGTTTACTGACCCTTTCGTTCGATGAAGTCCCACTTGTTGCCGTACTTGTCCGCGAAGACAACTACCTTGCCATATTCTTCTAAACGAGGTTCTTCAGTGAAGGCGACATTGTGCTTTTCCATGTGGGCATAGTCACGATCAAAGTTGTCGGTGTACAAGAAAAACATCACTCGGCCACCGGATTGATTACCAATCGCAGCAGTTTGTTCTGGCGAAGCAGCTTGGGCAAGTAATAAAGCAGCGCCTTGATTCGCATCCGGTGCCACAACTACCCAGCGCTTCACATCAGACATCTTGGTGTCTTCGATCAAAGTGAAACCAAGGGCTGTTGTGTAGTAATCAATTGCGCTGTCGTAGTCATCAACGACTACGGTAATCATTCCAAGGTGAGACATTTAATCCTCGAGCACACTAGCCATGCGAAGCACAGCTTCCTTGATGATCTCTTTACTTGTCGCCAAATTCAATCGCACAAAATCTTTGCCAACTCCACCGAAGTCAGTGCCACCACTTAATGCAACTCTGCCTTTATCAAGCAGCAAGGCTGCAACCTCTTCTTGGCCGTAAGCACTTAAATCAATCCAAGCGAGATAGGTACTCTGCGGCACTGTGTATTTCGCTTTTGGCAGGTGCTTCTTAAGTAACTTCGCTAAGTAATGCCGATTCTCATCAACGTTCTTTAGTACTGCCTTAAGCCAAGGCTCGCCTTGGTTATAGGCAGCAATACTTGCCCATACGCCAAATAGCGATGAACGCCATGGCGAGGAAAGTGGGAGCTGCAACAACCGGTCATTGATCGTTGAATTGTCAGCCACAATCTGTGCGCACTTTAGCCCTGCAAGGTTCCAAGACTTACTGGCCGATGTAATGCACAGTCCGGTTTCGCGGGCAGTTTCGCTGACATTTAAGTAAGGAATGAATTTAGTTCCCGAGAACATCAGTGGCGCGTGAATCTCGTCACTGATAACCAAAACCCCATATTTCTTTGCCAGCTCTGCGATCTTTTCCAACTCATCAAGCGTGAAGACATGACCAACTGGATTATGTGGATGACACAGAATGTATGCCTTAGCGCCGGCTGCAAAAGCGTCTTCAAGTCCAGCAAGATCAAGAGACCACTCATCACCTACATGATTTAGTGGCACATCAACTGCTTCGCACTTTGCTTCTTTGATCCAAGTAAAGAAATTCAAATAGACCGGAGTATTGATAACTACCTTGTCCCCAGGCTCAGTCCAAAGGCGCAGTACTTCAACCCCAGCGACACCAACATCAGTTGCTAAATAGAACTGATCCTTGTTAACAGTCCAATTCCAATTGCGCTGGGCGTAGTTGGCAAAAGCCTGCGGGAGTTCTGGGGCAATGCCTGAGTAACCAGTATCACTGCGTTTAACCATGTCGATTAGTACGTCACGGATTGGCTTTGCAATTGGATAGTCCATCTCTGCAACTGGCAACGGCAAAACATCTTCGGCAAAGGTTCGCCACTTTGCGCTACGACGTTTGCGAAGTTCAACTAAGGAATCTGCAGAAACTCTAACCATGTTGTCAGCGTAGCAATCTCTATGGCTTGATTATGGTGATACCTGGTAACGGGTTAGTACCAAGTTGCGCTAACGCATCTGGAACTTCATCCAAGGTAATAGTTCGTTCAACTAATGTGTCAGGTCGCAGTACGCCACTTGCAATCTCGGCAAGCATTTCCGGATAGTGCGCGGCAGACATGCCATGACTTCCCATGATCGAAAGCTCTCGCCCAATCACAGTGTGCATAGGAATAGTTGCTTGATCTTTGACTTCAGCAGGTGGCAATAAACCAACTTGCACATGACGTCCCAATCGACGCAGAGATTCAACCGCAAGTTTGCTCGTAGCAATACTTCCCAATGCATCAACAGTTAAGTCAGCACCTGCGGGTGAATACTTCTTTAT
>JBEION010000143.1:0-3347 GCA_040377565.1 Candidatus Nanopelagicales bacterium
GATGAATTCCCACAAGCACATGATCTATCAAGCCTTCGACTGCTTGGAAGCGTTGGCGAACCAATTAATCCAGAAGCTTGGATGTGGTACCGCGAAGTTATCGGCGCAAACAACTGCCCAATCGTTGATACTTGGTGGCAAACCGAAACTGGCGGAATCATGATCAGCCCACTGCCAGGTGTAACCGGAACTAAGCCAGGTTCTGCAATGGGACCAATTCCAGGAATCTCTGCCGAAATTCTTGATGATGCAGGTGTAGCTGTTGGTCATGGCAGTGGTGGGTATTTGGTTTTAACCCAGCCTTGGCCTGCAATGTTGCGTGGAATTTGGGGCGACATGGATCGATACAAAGAAACTTATTGGTCGCGCTTTAAGTCGCAATACTTCGCAGGTGATGGCGCGAAGTGGGATAACGACGGAGCGATTTGGTTACTTGGACGAGTCGACGATGTCATGAATGTGTCGGGACACCGCATCTCAACAACTGAAGTTGAGTCCGCATTGGTTTCACATCCAACGGTTGCCGAGGCTGCAGTCGTAGGTGCTAACGATGAAACAACCGGTCAAGGAATTGTGGCGTTTGTGATTTTGCGAGCAGGCTCCGAAGACGGGCCAGGCGTTGCGCAAGCATTACGCGCGCATGTGGCAAAAGAGATTGGCGCCATAGCACGGCCTCGCCAGATTTTGATCGTTGCTGAATTGCCAAAGACTCGGTCTGGCAAAATCATGCGCCGCCTGCTTCGGGATGTCGCTGAGAATAGAACACTTGGTGATGTAACAACACTTGCAGATCCAACGATTATGAATCTAATTAGTGATGGATTGAGTAACTCATCAAGCGATGATGACTAATTTCTTAAGATAAAGTCGAACGTATGGTTCATGAAGTAGATGTGCTCAACCCTGTTCCAGAAAGTGAGCAGCGCTGGCTATCTCGTGCGTTGAAAAACGAAACAGTTGGTGGCCTACTTTTAATGGGTGCAGCAGTATTTGCACTTGTTTGGGCAAACTCCAATTGGGCATCCTCTTACGAATCACTTGTTAGTTTTCAAGTTGGCCCCGAGTCTCTTGGACTTCACCTGTCACTGGGTGCTTGGGCATCCGACTTTCTATTGGCAATTTTCTTCTTTGTGATTGGCTGCGAGTTAAAACACGAGTTCGTTCTTGGAACACTTTCAAATCCACGAATTGCTGCGGTGCCTATTGGTGCTGCACTAGGCGGAATGCTCGTTGCAGCTGCAATCTTCTTAGCTTTCAATTTCAACACCCCAGCTCAAGCGGCTTGGGGTTTACCAATTTCTACCGACGTAGCCTTTGCATTGGCAGTACTAGCAATCGCAGGTCAACGACTGCCCATTGAATTACGTTCGTTTCTACTGACTCTGGCGGTAGTTAATGATCTAGGTGCAATTTTGGTAATTGCCGTCTTTTACGGTCATGGATTTCATCTAAATTGGTTTGTGGCAGCTGCGTCATTACTGACATTGTTTGGGCTTCTACAAAATAGAAAAATCACTTCCGCATACATTTTTGTTCCATTGGCACTACTGGCTTGGTATGCAATGTTTAGAAGTGGTATCCATGCGACGATAGCGGGCGTTGCGTTGGGAATATTGATGCGAGTTCGAAAAACCGAAAGCGAAATAATCTCACCTTGCGACAAAGCGGAACTAACTCTTCGCCCGTTTAGTGCTGGTTTCGCAGTTCCGGTTTTTGCTTTCTTAGCGGCCGGAGTTAATGTACTTGGCACTACTTTGGCGGAGGCTATTTCAGATCCACTGACTATGGGCGTCATGTGTGGATTAATTATTGGTCAACCGATCGGTGTCACTTTAGGTGCCTTTCTAGTTTCAAGATTTACTAGTGGCACACTAAATCCTGCGCTGTCATGGTGGGACGTTGTTGTTGTTGGTACGCTCGCCAGCATCGGCTTCACCGTTGCACTACTTATTGCTGAAGTAACATTTGGATCTGATATCGAAATGCTGGCAACCAGCAAATTTGCAATCATATTTACAAATTTGGTTGCCATTACTGTTTCGGTATTAGCTATCTCGATGCGTTCCGTTGTGATCGGCCGCTATAAAACCGAATAGAACAATAGATTTTTTAGGCGCCTAGCCTGTAATACGATATAACTATGAGTCCAGAAAAAGATGCGAGCTTCGTATCTATGATCAATTCAATAAAAGACGATTTAACGTCGCTAGTTAATAGTCATATTGAACTTGCCCAAGCAGAAGCAAAAGAGTCTGTGGGCCGCATAGCAAAATCTTCTGGTCTTTTCATCACCGCAATTGCAATGTTGAACCTAGCAATCGTGTTTGTATTTATTGCAGCGGCTTATTACATAAACACACTTGGATTTGAGCTTTGGGTGAGCTTCCTATTTGTTGTTGGCGGACTAATTCTCGGTGCAGTTTTTCTTGGGTTACTAGCAAAGCGTCAAGCTTCAAAGATCACATTTGGTACCAAGACCGCAAAGTCAGTTACGGATACCGTCAACACAATTTCTAATTTGCGTCCGGGCTCCAAGTAATAAAAGTGTCTTCGCAATCAAAGGTTGATCCACTAAGTAACCTTCTTACGATTCCTGGTGTTGCAAGCGAATGTGAAACCACATTAAAAGCAATTGACGAATTGATGTGGAATAGAACAGTACGCCGCCACAAGGAGTCGCTGATCCCTTACACTCGAAGAATTGCAGGCTTTGCAACTGCAGCTCTTGATGGCGCGCAAATGCCAAAAGATCCAACTATGGAACCTGAAGTATCGCCGATGGGTTCACTTTCAGATCAAGGACTACTAGTCACCGCCGAAGCAGACTTACAACGTTTAGCGTTTAGAACTGAACCACTAAAAGTTTTAGCGAGACTTCACACATTTGTTTCTGCCGATGAGGATCGAGGAAGACCTCGCACAACAAATGATGTCAATGACCCACTTCGGTTAGGAAGTGTGCCGCCACATGAAGTTTTGCAAGAACGAATGAGTCAGTTAGTTGATTTGGTAATTGAATCTAAAGCTTCATCAATTTTGGTAGCTGCGATTGCGCATGCCGAACTTGCCACTTTGCGACCGTTTACTCAAGGTTCCTATTTAGTTGCGCGAGCGAGCACGCGATTGATTTTGGCTGCTCGTGACGTAGATAACGATGGATTGGTTATGAGTGAATACGGCGCATTCTTATTAGGCAGACCTGCGTATGTAAAAGCCTTGACCGGATACATTTCTGGCACTCGTGAAGGAGTCAGTGCCTGGGTAACTTGGCAGGGCGAAGCAATCCGACGAGGCGCAGAAATGGCTAAGGAATTGGCCGAAATGGCCGACGCCAAAAAGTAACTTGA
>JBEION010000172.1:0-2902 GCA_040377565.1 Candidatus Nanopelagicales bacterium
AAGTGTGGACAGACAGAATCGCAATACGACGCAGATCTGTTGATGTATTTGCCATGAGAACCCTTAACTAACTTAGCGAAAAGGGCAGAACTAAGACACTTTTAGAAAAAGTGCTTTAGATATTGGCGTATGGTTCACCGGTAACGATGTAAATCACGCGACGAGCAAGGGAAACTGCGTGATCTCCAAAACGCTCATAAAAGCGGCTCAACAATGTGACATCGATTGCGGCCTCTACGCCGTGGTCCCAAGAATCAGAAAGCACTGCTGTAAACAAATCGCGATGTAGGCGATCTAGAGTGTCGTCGTATTGCTTCATCTTGTCGGCAAGTGTTGTGTCGCGCGTCTCGATAACTCGAACGGCTTCAGCCACAATCTTGCTCGCGGCATCGCCCATTTCCCGAAAAGTTGACTGCAGGTCAACTGGAATCGAAGGATTTGGATAACGCAACCGAACCTGCTTAGCGATGTGAACTGCCAAGTCACCCATTCGTTCTAATGAGGTTGCCATGCGAATTCCGCCCATGGTCATGCGCAAATCAGTTGCCATTGGGGCTTCTAGAGCCGCAACTCGGAAACACAATTCCTCAACTTCCGCATTCAAGCGATTGATCTCATCATCACCGGTTATGACTTGTTCAGCCATAGAAAGGTCATCTGTAAGTAACGCGGTGGTAGCAGTCGCAATTGCGGTACCAACTAGCTCTGACATGTGAACTAAATTGGCGTTGATAGCTTCTAATTTGTCCTGCATGGCTTTGATTCTAAACCCAAGTTGCGGCTAAAGATGGGCAGGTTTGGGTTGCTTTAGAAAACACTTAGCAACCAACTGGCTAATTCTTTTGCTATAAATGGTGAACTCTAAGTGAAATTGGGCTAGCCATGAGATGTCTAGGTCACCCTCTGCCTATCCTTGAGGTGTGATGACCTTGTTGACCAGAACGCTTGCGCGGTGTGGGTTTTGAGCATTCTAAAGCGCAGTTTCGGGGCTAAGCAGGACTCAGCTAGCGAATCTGAACAAAACCAAGCAGCCCGTGTCGCAGCGCTGAGCCAGATTCTGGATGTGTTGCCCGACGCCGCAGCGATAGTTGATGCCTCAGACCAGGTCTTAGAGGCGAGCGCCAACTGCATTGCTATGGGATTAGTTAGTAACGGTCGAATAGCGCCAGTAGAAATTCGCGCACTTAACCGGGAAGTTCACCGCTTACGTAAAACCCAAAGCCGGGAATCAGTTATTAATCGAAGCGGTTCAAGATTGGGAAACTGGGAAGCCAGAGTTCAAATCTCTCCAATTGACGATGATTTGAGCTTGATGATTGCTCAAGATTTAAGTGAAGAACGTCGACTTAATGATGTGCGTCGAGATTTCGTAGCGAACGTTTCGCATGAACTAAAGACACCAGTTGGTGCGCTTTCATTATTGGCGGAAGCAGTGCAAGCAGCTGATACCGATATAGAACAAGTGCGACATTTCACGAGTCGAATGCAAGTCGAAGTTAAGCGCCTTACAGCAATGATTTCTGACTTAGTTGCACTCTCTCAAGTTCAAGGTGACGCTGCACTACGAAATTCTGCGCCAGTGCAAGTACAAAGCATTATTGCCGAAGCAGTTGATGCCACCAAGATTGCCGCTGAACAACAACATATAGAAGTTTCAATAAACGAAGATGCTGAACCCGGCCGAATTTTTGGTGATGAACAACAGTTGGTAACTGCGTTAAGCAATTTGATTTCTAATGCAATCAAATATTCGCCGTCCCACACCAAAGTTGGTGTCGGCTCTCGTCGCGTTGGCAACATGATTGAAATATCCGTAACCGATCAAGGGCCGGGAATTCCTGAAAGTGACGTGGAGCGAATCTTCGAACGTTTTTATCGGGTGGATCCTGCGCGTTCCAGAGATACCGGCGGCACCGGACTTGGTCTTGCGATTGTCAAACACGTTTGCGCAAATCATGGTGGCGAATGCACCGTTTGGTCGCAACTAGGACAAGGCTCAACTTTCACATTACGTTTCCCTGCCTACCTAAATGGGTCGGCAACTCCAGCGGAGGTATCAGGTAAATGACACGAGTACTGGTAATCGAGGATGAAGAATCATTTCGTGACGCATTGCAATTCATGCTTTCACGTGAAGGCTTCGACGTGGTGTTGGCTGCGGATGGCGCAGAAGGCATTAAGCAGTTTGATGCTAAGAACCCAGACATTGTGTTACTTGACTTAATGTTGCCAGAAGTTTCAGGTACCGAAGTTTGCAAATACATTCGAACAAAATCAAACACACCCGTGATCATGCTGACTGCTAAAGATACTGAAATAGATAAAGTCGTTGGCCTGGAACTAGGCGCAGATGACTATGTAACGAAGCCATTTTCTACTCGAGAGCTGTTGGCTCGAATCAAGGCGGTTTTACGACGAGGTTCGGATTTAGATCTCGAGTCTGTTGGGGCTGTCGAAGGTGGGCCGATTCGAATGGATGTAGATCGTCACGCCCTAACCGTTAACGGCGAGCCGGTTTCGATGCCGCTGAAAGAATTTGAGTTACTTGAATTCCTGATGCGAAACTCGGGCCGAGTGCTAACTCGGGGCCAGCTAATGGATCGAATCTGGGGATCAGACTATGTGGGAGACGGTAAGACACTTGATGTGCACGTAAAGCGGATTCGCTCGAAAATCGAACCAGATCCTGCTAATCCGGTGTACTTGACTACAGTTCGAGGACTTGGCTACCGCTTCGAAGCCTAAGAATTCGTAAGTAGTTCACTTGTTGTTCACCTAAGAAGAACCCTGCGTATCCCTTCGCTTTCTAGTCTTTGGGGGTGAGTTTAGATATCAAGCGCACCCCAATGAATACCCGTCAAGTTGCCAAGGGCGATCGGGCATTCTTTGCAGTTTCAACTGC
>JBEION010000223.1:0-2318 GCA_040377565.1 Candidatus Nanopelagicales bacterium
AGCGATTCCGGTAGAGACCAAGCCAGTGGATATGCTCCATGATGACGTTTTGGGATATCGAATTGATCGTTCCGACTGGTTAATGCCAGAAATTTCAATCACAGCTGAAGAGCGCACTTATCTAGCCTTGGCTGCAAGTGCCTGGCAGAACGCGCAATTGAGCACTGCTGCGCGGCAAGCGGTATCAAGTGTGGACGCCAGAGAGCAAGGCGCTGAGATTTCGGTACCGGTTTCGTTGGCTAAAGGTCGTCGTCACATCACCGAGATTCTTGCTGCCATAGCCAACGGCAAGACTGTCGTATTTGATTATGTCGGGCTCAATCAATCAGAAGTTGTTAAACGAACCATTGATCCCTGGCGGGCATTACTGCATTCGGGACACTGGTACTTAATTGGCTTTGACCAAGATAAGGGTGAGGTTCGAACTTTTCGTACTGACCGAATAGTTGGCGACCTGGTCGAAACAAAGCACGACATTTTGGAGTCGATGCCTAAGGACTTTGATCTTTCAGCGATTACCGATACCTGGGAGCATTCAGATAAGGATGCAACCATTGCCACAGTTTTGGTTCGACCTGGTCGGGCAGCATCACTTCGGGTTCTAGCAACTACTTGTGAGATTGGTGATAATTGGGATGAATTGACCATTCCTTATCATCACGAGTCGCAGTTAATTGGACTGATTGCCAGTTCGTGCGATGTCACGAGGGTTAAGTCTCCGCAGTCACTGCAAGATTCCGTAACTCGGATTGTTACAACAACTTTGTCGGTGCATAACTTTGGCAAATGACCTTGAACTTTTAATCAAACTGCTCCCGTGGCTAGTTGCAAACAATGGTGCGTCATTATCTGAAGTTGCCAAACACTTCGACATCTCGGAGAAGCACGCCTTAGAACTGATCGGCCAATTAGTTGTCACTGGTCCGTCTCAAGCTGGTGGGGGATTAGTTGACATTGACTTTGAAGATTCTGATTCAATTTTTGTCTCAGATGCCAAAGCGCTAGATCGACCAGTAAAGCTTTCAGAGTTTGAAGCCTCTGCATTGTTGGGTGGCTTGCACTACTTAGAGCAATTCCCGAACCTGGTCGACGCCGAAATTGTTGCTGGCTTGATTCAAAAAATCCAACAAGCACTTCCGAACGCTGATAGTGCCATCAATGTCGTAACTGCCCGAATATCTGATGATGTGAACTCTGTTGTTTCAAAAGCAATTGAGTCAAAACTTGCGATCGAAATCAAATACGCCGGAGTCACCAAAGAAGATGTTTCGGTGCGTACGGTCGATCCGGTAAAGATCTATTCTCAGGATGACTTTGTATACCTAAAAGCGTGGTGTCAGAATTCGCAGGCTTGGCGCAGCTTCCGAATGGATCGAATTTTGGAAGCGAAATTAAGTGACATTGCAATTGCTATTCCGGCTGATGAAGAACCAATGGAAGCTAAGCGCGAATACTTAGCCGCGATTGAACTCGATAAGGCCTATTACGGACAGCTCGACCAAGTAGACATAGTGAGCTTCAAGGAATATATGTGGCACGCCGTTGAGGTAGAACTACGGGTTTATTCGAGGGATTGGCTAGTGTCAATGATTTTGGCCTCCGGCGGGCGAGTCAAGGCAGTACGGCCACCAGATCTCATTGAGGCACTAGTTGCCCGTGCATCAGCCTGGGAATAGTGCTTGCTAAGTTAGGTTTGAAATGATGCGATACCGTTGGTTAACCAGCCCTAAGGAGACGACATGAGAGCCCTATTTGATTCACCCGCTGCAATCATCCTGCTGCTACTTGTAATTGTCTTGTTTGGAGCCCGCAGACTTCCAGATGCCGCTAAGAGTGTTGGCAAGTCCATCAAGATTTTCAAATCCGAGATGGAGACTGACAAAACTACGGAACCTAAAGACTCCGACAAGAGTTAGATTCCGTAATGGCGCAAGCCTCTCCTGGTGACACCAAGCAAGGTGCGATGACGCTTGCTGAGCACTTCAGCGAATTACGCAAACGTTTAGTTCGAAGCGCTTTGGCTTTGATCGTATGTACCATTGCAGTTTGGAATCAGTTTTCCGAGATCTTTGCCGTAATCCGAGCACCTTATGACAGTGTGCAAGGGCTTGGATCAAATGCTGTCCTTGCGCTCACTGGAATTACTAGTGGCTTTTCACTGCAGTTACGAGTCTCGCTAGCTGCGGCATTCGTGCTTTCCAGCCCGATTTGGATTTATCAACTCTGGAGATTTATCTCACCAGGTCTAAAACAAAATGAACGCAAGTGGGCTTACGCCTTCACAGCGGTTGCGGTGCCGCTCTTTTCATGTGGAGTTG
>JBEION010000228.1:0-2241 GCA_040377565.1 Candidatus Nanopelagicales bacterium
ACGTATCAACTGGATTAGTTGTATCAGCATTAGCTCGCCCAGAGTGGCTAGTTGAAATAGATGCAACTGCCGTTATCCCAGAAACCAGAGATTAATGACGATTAGTATCGCTGCTCGCTGCGAGCGCACCGGAGCATTTGGAGTTGCAATTAGTAGCTCAAGTCCTGCGGTAGGTTCGCGTTGCCCAAATGTTCGAGCTGGTGTTGGCGCGGTATCGAGTCAAAACGTAACAGATCCAAGTTTGGGGCCGGCGCTTTTGGATGCTCTGCAATCTGGACTGGGCGCAAATGAGGCGTTGGCAAAGGTAAGTTCGGTTGCAACTCATCCGGAATTTAGGCAACTAACCGTTGTAGATAAAGACGGTGAATCAGCGGTTTACTCAGGTGAAAAGTCACTTGGCATCAACGCGGAAGTCACCGCAAAGAATGTTGCAGCCGCTGGAAACATGCTCGCAAATTCTGATGTGATTCAGGCCATGGTTGATTCGTTTAGTGCAACTTCCGATAATGAGCTTGCCGATCGATTGATTCAAGCGTTAGAAGCGGGCGTTAAGGCTGGCGGCGAAGCTGGACCAGTGCATTCGGCTGCTGTCATTGTTGCAACTGAAGTTTCCTGGCCCACAACTAATCTGCGAATTGATTGGGATGAAAATCCGATTTCAAAACTTAGAGATCTGTACAAAGTTTGGGCTCCACAGTCACAGGACTATTTGACTCGAGCACTTAATCCCAATTCGGCACCTTCCTATGGTGTTCCAGGAGATGAGTAGAGATGTCAGACAATAAACAAAATGTGATTAGTCGTGTTGACGAAGTAAGCAAAGAATTACTGTCATTAAGTCACAAAATTCATGCCAATCCAGAAGTTGCCTGGCAAGAATTTGAAAGTTCAGCAGCCGTCATCAAGACACTGAGTGATCATGGTTTCGATGTCGTTGAACAAGTGTCTGCACTTCCCACCGCGTTTCGAGCAGAGTTTGGCTCTGGCGATCTAACGGTTGCATTATGTGCCGAATATGACGCGCTACCTGGATTAGGTCATGCCTGCGGTCATAACATCATCGCCTCCTCGTCTGTCGGTGCAGCAATAGCTTTAGCTTCAGTTGCAAAAGATTTGAATATAAGAGTTGTAGTTCTTGGTACTCCAGCTGAAGAAGGTGGCGGCGGAAAAATTGTGATGCTGGAACGTGGTGCTTTCGATGGCATCGACGTTGCAGCTTTAGTTCATCCTGGTCCGGTTGATGTTGCATTTGCTGAACCATTCGCAGTTCGTCACATCGCAGTGAAGTTTTCTGGAAAAGCTGCACATGCTGCTGCTTACCCTGAACAAGGCGTCAATGCCGCGGACGCATTCACGATTGCGCAAGTTGCAATTGGATTACTTCGTCAACAACTTCCAAGTACTGTGCGAGTTCATGGCGTGATGACGCGTGGTGGCGAAGCCCCTAACGCAATTCCAGAGGTTACTGAAGGTCGCTGGTATGTCCGAGCAACTTCCACCAAGTTAATGGAAGAAACCTTTGATCGCGTGGCAAAGTGTTTTGAAGCTGGAGCGCTTGCAACTGGCTGTGCCCTGGAGATCCACGATGAGAGCGAACCATATTCGGAGTTCACAAATCATCCAAACCTAAATGACATCTACAAGTTAAATGCACAGGCAATCGGACGGGTGTTTGATGACAACGACCCTCGAATCAAAATGAATCGTGCTAGTACCGACCTTGGGAATATTTCAAAAGTTATTGCAAGTATTCATCCATACATTGGTGTTAATAGCGGATCCGCCGTTAACCACCAGAAGGAGTTTGCGGCGGCCTGTATAACTGCTGATGCTGACCAGGCAGTGCTTGATGCTTCGAAAGCTATGGCTATGACTTTGGTAGACATAGCCTCAGATCCAGCTCTTCGCGAGTATGTTAAGGGGTATTCAAGGCCATGAAATTGCGTCATAAAGATACGTGGGGTGCGTAATGAAAACTCGGGATGAATGGGAGAAAGCGGCATCGAGCCTTTCGTTCGATGGACGTGCGGTAATTGGCGGCAAACGAGTCACCACCGAAAAGACTTCAGAAGACATCAGTCCGGTAACTGCAAAGTCACTCGCCGATGTTTCTGAGTGTGGGCAGCGCGAAGTTGATCAAGCTGTGGCGAGTTCTCGTGCTGCATTTGAAAATGGCTGGTCCCGAATGTCCCCTGGTGCACGCAAAGGGGCACTTCATAAACTTTCCGAACTGATTCTTGC
>JBEION010000005.1:0-18523 GCA_040377565.1 Candidatus Nanopelagicales bacterium
GCGTGAACGTCGGGGCAGAGAAAAGCTAATGCAAACTGCGCTCGGAGAATAACCAAATCTTCACCTAAGGACCCGGGTTCGATTCCCGGCACCTCCACCACAAGCGAGTGATGCACAAGCGCATCACAGATCATGCTCGCCTAGGTGAGCATGCAAATGAATAAGCGACGTACCGCGATGCTTGCATCGAAGGTTACGTCGTTTTTCATTTGATGCTGGACTGAAAGTCCAGCGGGATCTGGGATCGCCTGTGCATCCGAGCGCCGCATGGAGGTTGAAGCGAACGAAGTTCGCGAACACCTCCCGGCACCGGGGCGGGATCTATTGCACGTTTACCAATAGGTGTCGGTAGTGCCTCGAGCGAAGCGAGGGAACACCTCCGACGGATCCCGGCACCGTGGCTAAACCCTCCGCACAACCTTGTGCTGCGCGGCCTGAGCCAACGGACGAATCACCATTAAGTCAATGTTGAAGTGATGCGGCAACATAACGCTCCAACGAACTGCTTCAGCAACATCGTCTGCGGTCAACGGCTCAGCAACACCTTCGTAAATCTTTGCAGCACGTTCTTTGTCGCCACCAAATCGCTTTACTGCGAATTCGTCAGTCTTAACCATTCCTGGCGCTAGTTCAACAACTCGAACAGGCTCACCTGCAAGCTCTAATCTCAAAGTTTCAGCAAGGGCCGCAACAGCATGCTTTGCAGCGGTGTAACTGCCGCCATTTTCATAAACGATTCGTCCCGCGGTAGATCCCATCAAGACAATGGTTCCTTCGCCAGATTTAATCAAGGCTGGAATGATCGCCTTGATTGAACGCAATGCGCCAATGACATTTACGTCGTACGCCTTGATCCAGCTTTCAACATCCGCATCTGCAACGGTGGTGCCATCGAAAGCTCCTCCAGCATTTGCAACTAATACGTTGACAGTTTTGTCAGCAAGGTGGGCAGCTAAGGCATCAACGCTTGCTTGATCTGTTACATCTAATTCCCATGCGGTTATGAGTTGGTTTTCTTTTGCCAAGTCAGCCAGCATGTCCACTCGCCTAGCGGCGGCGATTACTTGATAGCCCTCTTTGGCTAAAGCTCGAGCACTTGCTGCGCCGATGCCACTACTTGCTCCGGTTACTACTGCATATCCACGTTGAGTCATAGATGAATTCTCTCGCAAGATGTCCGATACGTCACCCCAGATCGCACCATAAACTGGCAGCAGAAACTCACTCCAGGAGAGCAAATGGCCCGCAAGAACATTGGAACCATGATGGGTTCCCAAACTACGTCGACATTTATTGGAATCCCGGCTGGAACTCTAAGTGATGTATCCGGTGGGTCAGCTGTGTTTGGCGCGCCTTGTGCCACGCCTTATCCATCCGTTGGCGCCTATTGCAAAGATGCGCCTGCAGCGATCCGAGGTGCGATCAGCAGCTACCAAGCCAACATCGATCATATGGACTTCGACTTGGGTGGACCGATCTTTCCAAACGGCGTGAACGCCATTGATTTAGGTGACCTAGATTTTGACGAATCAGATGCCCCAGCAAATCGGGAACGAATTCGTTCCACGGTTTCGCAGATTGTTGCCCAGGGCGCAGTACCTGTCGTCATCGGTGGCGATGATTCAATTCCAATTCCAATGATTGAAGGCTTTGCCGAACATGGCGAATACTTTGTGGTTCAAATCGATGCCCACATTGATTACCGCGACGAAGTAGGCGGGGAAAAGTTAGGCCTGTCATCAACCATGCGTCGAGCATTTGAAATGCCACACATCAAAGGCTTGGTGCAAGTTGGTCAGCGTGGCATTGGTTCAGCTCGACCACAGGATTACGAAGACGCCAAGTCACACGGCGTTAAATTCGTTTCGGCTCGCCAAGTTGCCTCTGGTGGAATTCAGCAAGTAATCGAATTGGTTCCAGCTGGCGTAAACGTAATCGTGGACTTGGACTGTGATGCCTTGGATCCATCAATCGTGCCGGGTGTAATCGGCCGTGCGCCTGGTGGCTTGACCTATTGGAACGTGGTTGAACTGCTGCACGGCATTGCTGGTAAAGCAAAGTTGTCAGGCTTTAACTTGGTTGAGTTCATGCCAGATAGCGATGTCGATGAAATTGGCGCGCTCAACAACGCTCGAATCATTTGTAACGTGCTCGGCTTAGTTGCCCGACAAAGTTAGGCATAAACTCAAATCATGAAGCAGCCAGTAATTGGACTCACCTCGTATCTCGAGCCTGCCAAATGGGGAGCTTGGGATTTACCTGCGGCACTGATTCCTTGGAACTACGTAAACAAATTGCAAGCTGCCGGCGCCTCAGTTGTACTGCTTCCACCGGATGCAAATAATCATGAGGCCATTTCTCGTCTAGATGGTTTGGTTATGGCAGGCGGCGCAGACATCGAACCAGCTCGTTATGGCGCAGAGCATCAAGAAGGTACTGACAAGCCACGAGTCGAACGTGATGCCAGTGAACTTGGGTTGTATCGAGCAGCCCGAGAAGCAAACATTCCAGTTTTTGGAATTTGTCGCGGATTACAGATCATGGCAGTTGCTCATGGTGGTTCACTTCACCAGCACTTACCTGACGTTGTTGGAAACACATTGCACCGAGATGCTCCGGGAACCTTTAACGATCACGGCGCTACCTTCACCTCTGGCAGTTTGATTGCTGACTTAGTTGGCGCAACGGAAGTAACGGTAAATTCAAGTCACCACCAGGCGGTTGACTCCCCTGGTGATTTAACAATTACTGGTTACGCCGAAGACGGAACCATCGAAGTTTGTGAAGATCCATCCGCTGAATTTGTACTTGGCGTCCAATGGCATCCAGAATTTAGTGATGATGAAAAAGTTTCGGAAAACCTATTTCGTGCGTTTGTTAAAGTTTGCGCAAACCGCTAATTAGCAAGTTCGCTTTTTACTGCTGAAACAAAATTATCGACATCAGCTTGCGTGGTATCCCATGAGCACATCCAACGAACTTGATTGATCGTGTGATCCCAAACATAAAACTTTGCAACGCTTTGTAACGGCTCAATACTTGCCGCTGGCAGAATCGGAAACAGTGCGTTTGCTTGTGGGGCTTCGACTTTAACCCCAGGAATATCCTTGATTCCCTTATATAACTCTTGGGCCATTGCGTTTGAATGCTGGGCATTCTTAAGCCACAGGTCACCTTCAAACATCGCAACTAGCTGAATTGAAATGAACCGCATTTTGCTGGCCAGTTGCATTCCCGACTTACGCACGTACTTCATCGCTGGGACAAGATCTGGATTCAAAATCACAGCAGCCTCTGCTCCCATCGCACCGTTCTTGGTACCACCCAAGGAAACGGCATCTACGCCGACATCCGCTGTGAAGGCGCCAAGTGAAGTTCCCAATGAAGCAGCTGCATTTGAAATGCGGGCGCCATCAAGATGAATGAACATTCCAAGTGAGTGCGCGTGATCTGCCAAAGCTTTAACTTCAGCAACTGAATAAACCGTGCCGTATTCCGTGGAATTAGTGATCGAAACAACCTTTGGCTGGGCGCGATGCTCGTTGCCAAATCCCCAGGCTTGCTTGTCTACTAATTCAGGAGTTAGTTTTCCATCTGGAGTTTCAACTTGCAGAAGCTTTAATCCAGCAACTTTTTCCGGAGCGCCGCCTTCGTCCACATTGATGTGAGCGCTGGTTGCACAAACTACTGCTTCCCATGGCTTACACATTGCCTGCAAAGTAATTACGTTTGCACCAGTTCCGTTAAAAACTGGGAATGCTTCAGCAGCGTTTCCGAATTGCTTCTTTACGACACCAGATAGTTGTTCGGTGTAGATGTCATCGCCGTAGGCAACTTGGTGACCCGCATTAATCTCAGACATAGCCTTAAGGATTTCTGGATGAATTCCGGCATAGTTGTCACTTGCAAAACCGCGCCAAATACCGTCACTCATGAAAATCCTTAATCAACTGTTTGTAAATCTAATGATTTATAGCGGTGTTACGTAGGCACCGCTAATGCCACCATCAACTAGGAAGTTAGATGCTGTCATGAACGAAGAATCATCGCTAACTAGGAATGCAACTGCTGCTGCCATTTCTTCTGGCTCGCCAAAGCGACCCATTGGAATGTGAACTAGACGACGTGCCGCACGCTCCGCATCCTTTGCAAACAATTCCTGCAATAGCGGAGTGTTAACAGGGCCAGGCGATAGCGCATTGATTCGGATACCTTCGCGGGCAAACTGCACACCAAGCTCGCGAGTCATTGCAAGAACGCCACCCTTGGAAGCGGTGTAAGAAATCTGTGATGTTGCTGCAGCCATAGTTGCAACGAACGATGCAGTGTTAACGATTGCACCCTTGCCCTGGCGCTGCATGTAAGGAATAACTTCTTTGCAACATAGGTAAACCGAAGTTAAGTTCACTTCTTGGACTCGGCGCCATGCGTCGATTCCTGTAGTCAAGATTGAATCATCATCTGGAGGCGAGATACCAGCATTGTTAAATGCGATGTCTACTGAACCGTAAGTGTCGAATGCAACTTTGTACATGTTTGCAACATCATCTGCATTTGTTACATCAGCCTTAATAAAGATGCCACCAATTTGGGCTGCAACCTTTTCGCCGGATACTGGATCTAGGTCAGCAATTACAACTTTCGCGCCTTCTTCAGCTAAACGAATTGCGGTTGCTTTACCAATGCCACTTGAGCCGCCAGTGATTACTGCTACGCGGTCCTGTAAACGCTTCACTTACTTCCTACTTTCGGTTCACGCCTGAATTTCTCAGGCAACTTGAGTTTAGTCCTCAGTGCTGATGAATACATTCTTGGTTTCGGTAAAAGCTTCAAGAGCGTGAGGGCCCAGTTCTCGGCCAATTCCTGACTTCTTGAAGCCACCAAAAGGTGTCCAGTAACGGACAGCCGAATGCGAGTTAATTGAAATTACTCCAGATTCCACGCCTCTTGCCATGCGCATTGCCCGACCGACATCTCTGGTCCAAATTGATCCAGCTAGACCGTAATCAGTGCTATTGGCCATTCGAATTGCATCAGCTTCATCATCAAATGGAATCACTACGGCAACTGGGCCAAAGATTTCCTGGCTGTACTGAATGTCTGATTCTGAAATTGGAGCCAGAACAGTCGGCGGGAACCAAAAGCCTTTACCGGTTGGAGCTTCACCTTGAAACAAAACTGGAGCACCATCTGGCACGAATGATTTCACGCGATCACGCTGTAATGCGCTAATTAGTGGACCCATGTCTACTGATTCATCCGCTGGATTTCCAGTGTGCATCCCTTTAACAACTGGTTCCATGTGCGCGAGCACTTCGTCATAAACACTTCGCTGCACCAAAATTCGGGAGCGGGCACAGCAATCCTGACCCGAGTTATCAAACACTGCACCTGGCGCAGCCTTTGCAGCTTTTTCAATGTCGGCATCGGCAAAGATAATTGTTGGGCTCTTGCCACCAAGCTCAAGAGTCACACGCTTTAACTGCGAAGCACTGGCCTGCATGATGCTAGTGCCAACTGCAGTTGAGCCTGTAAAGCAAATCTTGCGGATTGCTGGGTGATCAACGATGCGCTGCCCAGCAACTTTTCCAAAACCAGGAACGACGTTAAACACGTTCTCTGGAATTCCCGCTTCAAGCGCTAATTCAGCTAAGCGCAATGCAGTTAGCGGTGTTGTTTCAGCTGGCTTCAGCACCACTGTGTTGCCAGCAGCTAACGCTGGAGCAAATCCCCAAGCTGCAACTGGCATTGGGAAATTCCAAGGAACGATGATTCCGACTACGCCGATTGCTTCATGGAAAGTTATGTCGATTCCACCTGGCACTGGAATTTGATGTCCAGTTAATCGCTCAACGCCACCTGCCATGTAATTCAAAACATTGGCGACATTTTGGGCTTCCCAACGGGCATTACCAATTGTGTGGCCAGCCTCTAAAACTTCAAGTTTGGCTAATTCTTCATTGCTCTCTGAAACAAGTTGAGCGAATTTACGAAGTACATCTGCGCGAGCACCCGGCGCAAGATCGCGCCAAGCTGGCCAGGCAGCTTGAGCTTTGGATACAACAGCATCGATCTCGTCGGCTGAAGCCATATGGACGGTCTTGACGATGTCCTCAGTTGCCGGATTCAAAACATCAAATGTGTCGCTCATAATTCCTCTTTGTGCAGGTTTTGGGTAACTTCCTAGAAAGAGCGTAGTCGAGATTTTGCCCCAAGTTCTAACGCCAAGATAGTTCCGAGGTTAACTTCCGTAATTGGTAAACAACCTTGAAAAAACTAGATTTTTCAAGGTAAAACCAGATAGATTCAAGGCAGCAAAAGTTAAGTGTTTCAAGCCTGTTGAAGGAGATCTCATGGCCGCGGTAAGTTTCCCACTTTCAATTGATGCCCTGACTAAGGACATTAAAGAAGGCCGAATCGATACCGTCATTGTGGCCATAACGGACATGCAGGGGCGCCTCCAAGGCAAGCGCCTGCACGGTGACTACTTCCTTAGCGACGTGCTGAATCATGGCACCGAGGGTTGCAACTATTTGGTTGCCGTTGACATCGACATGAACACTGTTCAGGGTTACGACATCTCGTCTTGGGACACGGGCTATGGCGACATGGTTATGAAGATTGATCCAAAGACAATGCGCTACGTCGATTGGCACGAAGGCACAGCTTTAGTTCTAGCTGACTTAGTTGATCATCACGACAATCCAATTCCGGAATCCCCTCGCCAGATTCTTAAGAAGCAACTTAAGCGTCTTGAAGATATGGGAATGGTTGCCATGGTTGGCACCGAACTGGAATTCATTATGTTTGAAGATACTTACGAGGAAGCCTGGAATAAGCGGTACCACGATTTGATTCCAGTAAATCAATACAACGTTGATTACAGCATCATCGGAACTTCACGCGTGGAACCAATCCTTCGTAGAATTCGTCTTTCCATGGTTAACGCCGGAATGACGGTTGAATCTGTAAAGGGCGAATGCAATCTTGGTCAACATGAAATTGCGTTCAAGTACACCGATGCTCTAGCTACTTGCGATCACCATGTGGTCTACAAAACTGGCGCAAAAGAAATTGCCGCCCAAGATGGCTACGCCTTAACTTTCATGGCCAAGTTCAATGAGCGCGAAGGTAACTCCTGCCACATCCATTTATCATTCCGTGGCATCGATGGCTCTATGGTTCTTGCAGATGACAACGATCCAGACGGTCTAAGCGAAATTGGTAAGCAATACATCGCAGGTCAGCTGGCACACATGCGCGAACTCAGCATCATGTATGCACCAACCGTTAATAGCTACAAGCGGTACTCTCCAGGTAGCTTTGCCCCAACTGCAATCAAGTGGGGTCGCGACAATCGCACCTGCTCTTATCGCCTAGTTGGTCACGGTCAAAGTTTGCGTGTTGAGAACCGCGTTCCAGGCGGCGACGTAAATCCTTACCTAGCAGTTGCTGGCATGATCGCAGCTGGCATCGATGGCATCGAAAAGAAGATGACTTTGGAGCCACGCTTCGATGGCAATGCCTACGCACTTGAAACTGATCGAGTTCCTAATACCCTGCAAATGGCTCGCGACTTATGGGTTAACAGCACTTGGGCTAAGGAAGCTTTCGGCGAACGAGTTCATAAGCATTACACGCACATGGTGGACACCGACTTGGCACAGTTCAATAAGGCAGTTACTGACTTTGAACTAATTCGTGGATTTGAACGTTACTAAATCAATTCGTTTCAAACTAGGCGACGTTAAATCCAGCCCAAATTCGCTTGCCTTTTTCGGTTAATTCATAACCCCAAAGATCTGCGAACTCATCAACGATATGCATTCCTCGGCCTGAGTCAACGGCTACGTCAAGGGAACGCATTACCGGTAACTGGTTATCAAAATCTTCAACCACGACCTTGACCATGTACTGCCAGCGTTCAAGCACAACTTGAAGTTCGGTTGCAGCATGGACAACTGAATTAGCCACCAATTCACTTGTCACAGCTATCGCATGCTCGAGATCTATTGAACCTTCATTACTTAAGAAAGCCGTAACTTGCTGTCTGGCAACTAAAACTGAGTCGGCCATAGCGGGCATAGTAAATGCCGCAATGGTTGATAAGAAATCACCAAAATAGATCGCCAAATCCGAGGAACCAGATTCGTTGAAGGCGCTCATGATTTTCAGTATGCCCGTTACTAGTGGAATAAAACCCGGCTATCGGGCTTATTCCATGCCTTTATCGCGACGGCCGGTGGCTCGCTGAGTCTCTCGCTTGGCATCCTTTTCAGCAATAGCCTGACGTTTGTCGTAGTTCTTGCGACCTCGAGCAATGGCGATTTCGACCTTGGCTTTGCCATCGTTGAAATACAAACTTAGTGGGATCAAAGTGAGTCCACTTTCCTTGAGCTTGTTTTCAATCTTGCTAATCTCTTGACGATTTAGCAAAAGTTTTCGGGCCCGCGTCGGAGCGTGGTTAGTCCAAGAGCCTTCGTTGTATTCCGGAATGTTAACCCCACGCAGCCAGATTTCGCCATTTTCGAATAAGGCATATCCGTCAACCAAACTGGCTCGGCCAGCACGAAGTGATTTAACTTCTGTTCCGACTAGAACCATGCCCGCTTCATAGACGTCTTCGATTGTGAAGTCGTGGCGAGCCTTACGGTTCTGGGCGATGACCTTACGACCGCGCTCTTTAGCCACTTAACTCAACTCATCCCCAACAAGGCACAACGGTACGAGATGCACCAAACCAACCCATTGGATTGTACGGCACACCGTTGAGGTGAACTTCAAAGTGCAAATGTGGTCCAGTTGAGAAGCCAGTGGATCCGATGTAACCAATCACATCTTGGTTTCCAACAACCTGGCCTGGTGAAACTCCAAACTGTGACTGGTGGGCATACATCGTGACCATGCCACCACCATGATCGATCAAAGTCATGTTTCCGTAAGCGCGGCTAACCGTTGTTGAAAGAACAATCCCATCAGCAGCTGCGCGAATTGGAGTTCCCTTTGGCGCACCACTATCAACACCGGTATGGCAAGACTTGTATTTGTAAACCGGGTGCACGCGCCAACCGACGCCACCGCCAGCTGCTCTACCTGGCAATGGCCAAGAAAGTGGGCCGGTTGCTTGTGGATCAACTGGACCTTGGCTACCAGCTGACTTAGAAAGTGCGGCAATTCGAATCTGTTCAGCTCGAAGTTCGTTGTACTGCGCTTGAACTTCAGCTTTGTCGTCCTCAGCAACCTTTAATGCCGCGGCTTCTTGCTTAACAAGTTTGTCTACTTCAGATTTTGCTGCTGCTGCTTTGTCAGCAGCATTCTGAGCATCAATAAGGGCTTGTGATGCAATGTCTGCAACTCGTTGCATATCCAAGCGCACTGCTTCAGCTGCTGCAGCATCGGCTGCAAGTTGTTCCTTCGCCGCAAGTAAGTCATCTAGGCTCTTTGCGGTTGAAAGTGAAACTGCCTTAATGTTTTGCAATCTAACAGTTAGGTCAGATGGAGAAGTTGATTCAAGAATGATTTCCCATTGCGAAGTTGGGCCTTGCTGATAAACCGAGCGGGCAAACTGGTCAACCTTTTTTTGCAGCTGACTAATCTCTGCTTCTTTACTGGTTACTTTAGAAAGTGCTGCTGCATATGCTGCTTTTGCCGCGGCCAGATCTGCTGCTGCTTTGTTGTAAGCCGCTGTTGCTTCTGCTTCTTTTGCAGTCGCTATTGCCATAGTTTCCCGCGCAGCTGGGAGCTTAGCTTGGGCATCCTTTAGGGATTCCGCTGCTGCTACAACCGCCTCGGATGCTTCGGTTAATGCTTCGGATGCTTCCGCAACTTGCTTATCAATATCAGTGTTATTTGCAATAGCTGGTGTCATTAACAGCGAAAGAAGCAAGGGAACGGCAAGTAATCCTCGGGTAAACCGCGAGGAGTTAAGACGCGTGAGGAAGGCGCGCACAATGCTCCGTTCAATGGGGAAGTCCTTTAAGCGTAACGGAAGTGCCTAAAGTTACTGATGTGACTCGACCCGTGTCGGGCCAAATTTTGTCCAAATTGCAGGACTTTTAGCCCTTTAGAAAGCGACGCAGCGTGATTGAGGCCGCTAAAACTGTGGTTCCTACTCCAACTAGGTAAAGCATCGGAACTATCGCCAAAACCTCAGACCAGGTCACAAACGGGATAAATGTAAGGTTTGGCGCCAGCTTGGCATCTATGAGCCAGTATTTTGAGGCCAAGATTCCGGCAGTCGCCAAAGTGGAGCCAATAATCGCAGCTACTGCTGCTTCCAAAATAAATGGCAGTCGAATCGACATGTTGCTGGCACCAACGGAGCGCATAATCGAAGTTTCACGACGTCTGGCAAATGCTGCTACCCGCACGGTATTCATAACCAGCAATACCGTTACAAAAAGCATCGCTAGTGCAATTGCTAGTGCAAAGGATTGCAGGCCTTTAAGAATCTGGAAGAAGCGATCAAGTAATTGGCGCTGATCTTGAATTGATTCAACACCTTGAACTGACTGTAAAGCGCCAGCAACTTTCTCAAAATTCTCTGGGTTATCAAGTTTTACTCGGAAGGATTCCGGCAATGCATCGGGACTGATGTTTGCCAAAATTGCTGAGCCGGCAAACTGCTCTTTAAATTGCGCGTAAGCATCAGCTGATGATTCATAGAAGATTTCTTGAACTGATTCCAGGGTGCCGAGAACTGTTTCAATGTTTGTGCGTTGTTCAGCAGTTACTGCGCCAGTGCAAGTAAACGCAACGGAAGTATTTCCGCATAAGAAAATCGATACTTCGATCTTGTCGTACCAATAGCCCTTCATGCGATCTACTTGTGCGCTCATGAGTAATGCAGCGCCCACCAAGGAAAGGGAGACAGCAACCGAAACAATCAGGGCAACTGTCATTGTGAAGTTGCGGCGTAGGCCGTTGCCAACCTCTTTACTTACAAATGAAAATCTCATGACTACTGCCCCGTATGCCCATACATACCGCGCTCTTGATCACGGATGATTTTGCCATTTTCCATTTGCACAATTCGTTTACGCATCTGATCCACAATTGCAACATCGTGCGTCGCCATAACAATCGTGGTGCCAGTTCGATTGATTCGATCCAGAAGTTTCATAATGCCAACGCTTGTTGACGGATCTAAGTTTCCAGTTGGCTCATCTGCTAATAGAAGCTTTGGTTTATTCACAAATGCTCTGGCGAGCGCAACGCGCTGTTGCTCACCACCAGATAACTCAGATGGCAGACGATGAGCTTTTTCTTCTAAGCCAACTAATTCCAAAATTGCAGGAATTCGTTGTTGAATTTCTTTCTTTGATTTACCAATTACTTCCATGCCAAATGCAACATTGTCGAACACGGTTTTTCCTGGCAGTAAACGAAAATCCTGAAATACGATTCCCATGGTGCGGCGAAACGCTGGGACTTTGCGATTAGGCAGCTTGGCTACATTGATGCCATCTACCGTGACCGTACCTGAAGTTGGCTTTTCTTCTTTTAGTAGCAAGCGAAGTAACGATGACTTACCAGACCCAGATTGACCTACTAAGAAGACGAAGTCACCTTGTTCAATACTTAGGTTGATTCCATCGAGTGCTGGAGTGTTTGAATTCTTATATTGCTTGGAGACGTTATCAAAGTTGATCACAGTGAACTCTCCTTAATTGGGCGCGCAAAGAATTTCGAAAAATCGTATGCATTCAGCCTAAATAGTGCGCAGCCTATGCAGGTGCAGGGCGCGCCGATCCTTGGCTTATGAGGGACGGATCACTAATTGGATTGTTCGCGACGCCAGCGAATGCCAGCTTCTACAAACTGGTCGATATCGCCGTCGAGTACTGCCGAAGTATTGCCGGTTTCGACTTCAGTTCTGATGTCCTTAACCATTTGATAAGGATGCAAAACGTAAGAACGCATTTGATTTCCCCAGGAGCCACTGGTGTCGCCCTTGAGCGCATTGATCTTGGCTTGTTCTTCTTGGCGAGTGCGTTCCAAAATTCTTGCTTGCAACACCGCCATCGCAGTTGCCTTGTTTTGTAACTGGGAGCGCTCATTTTGGCAGGACACCACAATGCCGGTTGGGATATGAGTTAAGCGAACGGCAGAGTCAGTTGTATTAACACCTTGACCGCCTGGGCCAGAGGATCGATAAACATCAATCCTTAAATCATCGTCGGGAATCTCTACTGAATCCGTTTGTTCAACCACAGGAATAACTTCAACTTCGGCAAATGAAGTTTGACGACGACTTTGATTATCAAACGGTGAAATGCGAACCAGTCGATGCGTGCCTTGTTCGACTGACAAAGTTCCATACGCAAACGGAGCTTTAACTGCGAAAGTTGTGGATTTGATTCCAGCTTCTTCTGCATAAGAAGTTTCGTAAACATCAGTAGCCCAGCCATGGCGTTCGCAGTATCGCAAATACATGCGCTGCAACATTTCGGCCCAGTCAGCTGCGTCAACGCCACCAGCTCCAGAGCGAATTGAAATCAGCGCTTCCCGGTGGTCGTACTCACCAGATAGCAAAGTTCGCACTTCAAGTTCACCGATTGATTTTTCAAGTGCAACTAATTCGGCAGTGGCCTCGTCAAGGATTCCTTGATCGCTTTCGGCGTCACCCATTTCCCACAAAACTTGAACGTCATCCACGCGGGAACGCAGATTCTTGATTCGGCCAATGTCAGCCTGCAGTACCGAAAGCTTTCCAGTTACTCGTTGAGCATTTGCTTGGTCATCCCAAAGATCTGGAGCTGAGGCAAGAATCTCAAGCTCGGCTACTTGCGCCTGCATGTCATCAATCCGAAGCACTTTTTCAATGCTGGAAAGCGTGGAGTTGATTGCTGCAATATCAACAGCGAAGTCTCCGGTAGCCATAATTCATAAGGTTACCTTGAAGTCACCTAACTTTATTAATTGCCTTGGCTGCGCTGACTACAACGGTAGTGGAAATTGGCATTAGGTAGCCGAACGCAGTTCTGGGGCTTGCCTGAACGGTCACCGTAACTGATGTTCCTGAAACTTCTACCGACCGCACGGAAAACTGCTCAACCTGTGACCGAACATTTGCTGCTTCAATATATTGCTTCACTTTGACACGAGCCAGATTTTCATCAAGGCGCAGATTTGTGCCTAACCCATCACGGTAAATAGCGTCGGTATTAACGGCTTGCGCAGCAGAAAGAGCTGCGCCATCTGCAATGCCATCTAAAACGTTCCTGGTTACCCAGAGCGAGGCTACGTTTATAGATACTGTCGCGATCATTAAACCTGCCACCGATAAGCCAATTCCAAACAACAGAATTGAGCCTTCATCTCGCTCAACAAGTTTTCTAAGATTCACGGTTATCGCAATTCATCTACGACTGCAGTGTGCTGGGAGGTTACAACTACGCTTCGCGACCCTAATGCTCTGGGCAAATTCAGGTTCACTTGTTTACTCACTCTTACTGTTACAAATCCGCCTGGAGACAAGCACGGATTTTTACTGCAGGAGATCTTGGTAGTT
Organism: Candidatus Nanopelagicales bacterium; assembly: GCA_040377565.1. Lineage (GTDB taxonomy): Bacteria > Actinomycetota > Actinomycetes > S36-B12 > UBA5976 > UBA5976. The sequence goes on from JBEION010000005.1 coordinate 13,514, forward strand.
ATCGCCCCATTGTGCGAATCGAAGTCTTGCGCAAGAAGTCCAGCCGCCGAGCTCGCGGCTCGACTCCCACTTGCATCGCTACTTGAAACTACAAATGCACGCGCTGCAGTGCGGGCTGAGATATCTGTGGACAGATAAGCATTGGCTACCATAATGCTGGAGTTCGCAATGATCGAGAGCGGAACCAAGAGCGCTACCGTAATTCCAATAAACTCCACGATCACATTTCCCTCGTCCGAAGTGAAGAATTTCATAACGACGCCTCGTCAATTGCTCGAGCTCTTCCCGTCATTAAGAATTCTCGATCCAAGAGTGGAACCGATACCTTTCGCGTAACAGCTACCGAGATATACGTCAGGCCTTGATTTCTCACCTGAGTAATGACAATTGTTTCTGGGCTAAACCCAGCGCCTCTGCTTGATAAGACCTTGAGGACAGCATTTCTGCCATCCGCATTTGAGGCATCCGCAGCACTAGCTGTTCGAGCGCCAATAACTGCAGCTGAGTTTAAAACACTCTTATCGGCGACCAACATTGCAATTTGTCCGATTGCAATAAAGATTGCAATGACTAACGGAGCGACTAAAACGAATCCGACTATGCCAGATCCAGTTTCGGACGCTAACTCGTTACGGTTGCGAGACACTTCGGAGTGCACTTGTTAAAACAGACTTAAGTTGCCCGTCAGCTACAGACCAAACTGCGACCACAAGTCCGGCTGTCATAACTGTGACAAGAACCCACCCTGGGACATCCCCACGATCATCGCGAGACTTTTCAACAAATCTTGCAGCCGATACTTGCAGTGCGACTGAAATTTTTGGGGCTATTTCATTGGTTATCTTCATTTGTATTTCCTTTTCTATAGTTGAGCATTTGCTCTTGGGCGCTACAAAACTTGAAGTGCGATCATTCCGGGATACAGGGCTACCGCGACGATCATCGGCAAAATTAAGAACACAACGGGAAGCATCATTGAAGTCTCTTTATGTCCCGCCAATACCAACAACATGCGCATTTGATGGGCTCGCGCATCGGCAGCTTGAGCACGTAGTACCTGCACAAGAGGTGTACCCCGTTCAAGTGCTAATTCCAATGAATGTGTTGCTCTAGTAAGTGGCTGAGATTCGATTTGATTACTCATTTGATTAAGAGCTGGTACCAATCCATCACCTGAATTCACTGAATTAACAACCTTTTCCATTTCCACTACGAGCGGACCGGTACAGGATTTCGAAATTCTTCGAAGCGCAAGCAGAACTGGCTCTCCCGCCGAGACGGCAAATGCCAGGAGGTCAAGTACTGCCGGCAGTTGCGCTTCAATGCTTAGGCGACGTTTATTTGCTTGGCTTGCTAGATTCCACTTGGCATACCAACCGCCAGTAATGAAGGCACCAAGGATTAATGCGAAGGCAAACACTGCAGATAAACCCTTGCCAGAGCTAAGTCGAAGTAAAGCCCACCCAATAGCAAGCAGCATCGAGTACCCAGCAAACGTGATCTGCTTGCGGCGGAAACCAGTTAACGTAAATTCACTTTCCGATTGCCGAAGCCACTTGGAGATGTCCTCGTTTTTGCTCCAAGGTGACCAGCTACGCGAAGTAAGCAAATCATTAATTGCTGCCAATGCCTGTTGTGTTAAATTCTGTGCCTTGGTTGAGCCCATTCCGACATAAGGCGATATCTGGTCGCTCATACTTAGTCTTGGTTGCCGCAATACGTTTGCACACAACACCACACCGGTTGCAAAAAGCAAACCAATTAGAAATCCGCTCATGCCAGAAGTCTTTTCTCTTTTGGAAGTTCCGCGAGCTTCATCATTGCTAAGTAGGCAAAAACAGAAATCACTGCGCACGCCGCCAGCATCCGAAGTCCACTAGCTGACATGTATACATTCGCTGCGGTGTCCCGGGTCGATAGAACTAATGCCGTAACCCAGGGGGCCGCTACTGCAAGTTTGGCTCCGTTAACGGTCCAACTTTGTCGAGCAACAATTTCACCACGCAGTACTAGTTCCTCCCGCATAACTTCCGATAGCGTGCGTAGCAATACTCCAAGATCGGCACCACCGACCTCATGAGCAATTTGAAGAGATGCAACAAACTTGTCAGCCTGTGGTTCTTCTAGGTTTTGCGCTATTAGATTTAGCCCGGCATTGAAATCCCCGGTTGCTTGATACTGATCTCGGCACATTTGAAAAGCGGGCCGAAGTTGCTCTGGACCAGAATTACAAAGCTCGATAACTGCTTGTGGAAGCGAAAGCCCAGCCCGAATTGCCGAAGCTAGATCGTCTACTACGTCTGGCCAGAGGTCAGCTGGAACCTTCTTACTCTTCATTTGAAGTTTGCGTCTTCCGTGCATCTTGAATTTTCGAAGTCGCATTGGTTCCCGAATCGCACCCCAAGTCAGAACGATTCCAATTGCGCTGAGTAGTCCGACGATTAAACCCATCGTGATGCACCAACCAAACTCGTAACATCGATATTGTTGGCTTGGAAACGATCAAGCCTTCCTGGAAATATTCCTTGTGGCTCGAGCCGTTCATTTTGAAAGCTAAAGATATCTCCGGTTTCAATACTGTTGCCTTCAACCCGCCCCGTTACAGAAGTGATCTGTTGAACTCTGCGAGTGCCATCAGCTCTCAATGCGGTGTGGACCACAATGTCGACAACCGAAGCTACAGTCGGAACCACAAACTCTGCAGAGACATTGCTGCCCGCAAGCATCGGCAGCAGACACAATTTCGAGATAGCTTCCCGCGAACCATTTGCATGCAATGAACACATACTTGGCATTCCAGCGTTCATTGCAACCAAAAGATCAAGCGCTTCTTCTTGCCGCACTTCACCTACAACCAATCGAGATGGTCGCATGCGCAATGCCTCCTTAATTAACCGGCGCAAGGGAATCTCGCCGGTTCCTTCTAGGCTTGCTTGTCGCGTCTGCAATGCCACCCAATCTGGACTGGTTAACTGCAATTCAAAAACTTCTTCGCAAGTGATAACTCGCTCACTCGAGGGTGCGCTGTTTAGAAGTGCATTCATCAAAGTGGTCTTACCTGCTTGAGTGGCTCCGGCAACAACAATATTCAAGCCCGAAACTACACATGCTTGTAAGAATGCAGCAGCCTGATCGGTCAACGTTCCAACCGAAACCAAGCCTTCTAGAGACTTAGAGCCCATGATGAATTTACGGATGTTGACTGACCAATGCTTGCGAGTGATATCAGGTATCGCCACATGAAGTCTTGAGCCATCTGGCAAAGTGGCATCCACAAATGGGTTGGAAAGATCTACCCGGCGACCCGAAGAAGCAAGCATCCGCTCTACTAAGCCACGAACTTCAATATCACTAAGAATCACGCTAGTGAGTTCACTTTTGCCATTCCTCGCAACAAAAATTCGACCAGGTTCGTTTATCCAAATTTCTTCAACACTTGGATCATCTAGGAGTGGTTGAAGTAGGCCAAATCCAGAGATGTGGTTAGCGATCTGTTCAACAAGTACTTGTGGGGACTCATGATCAGATGCAGCACTTGTTGATTGAGACAAAATGTCCTCAACCATGTGACGTAACTCGATTACTTCTTCATGCGGGCTGATCCCCCCAGTCCGAACCCGCGTTCGAACTTCTTGAATCACTTCACCTACTGCACCTGACATGAGCTCCCCCGTTGCTAGGACTTGGTATGAATCAAGTCGTTGCTTTTACTCGGGCCAAGCCGAGTCATTGAAGAGTATGTCGGTTTGGAAAATGCGGAAATCCAAAATTGGATTCTGTGGATAACGAAACAAAGGCTGTGGTTTCAGGCTGAAAGATTAAGAGATTCTTGGGACGTTATCCACAACTATTTAGAAGCTCTTGCGGCCGAAAATCTATTTGACTATGTAGCTTTTCGGTTGTGCATCCAGCTGCGAATACCAGCAACGATGGATCCAATAATGAAGAATGCAGCAATTGCATACGAGCCAGTCTTAACTGCCGGGATAGTTGCTGCGTAGTAGCCAGCAAGAGTTAGGCCTATGCCCCATGCGATCGCGCCTACAAAGTTTGCACTTAGGAACTTGTAGTAATTCATGCGAGAGATACCTGCGATTGCCGGAATCAGCACTCGAGCCCAAGGCATGAAACGTGCTACAACAACTGCCCACCAACCAAGTTCGGCATAGAACTTTTCTGACTTAACAATCGCGGACTTTAACTTTGGCCCTTGATGCTTATCCAAATACGGACGGCCAAAGTGGCGACCTAAAACGAAACCAGTTTGATCGCCAACGAATGCTGCCAAGCCAATTCCAATAGTTAGCACCCAAATGTTGACTGAGTCACTGGTTGCAGCAAGGACACCAGAGGCAAAAATCAGCGAGTCACCTGTGATGAATGGGATGAATGCCCCAATCAATAATCCGGTGCCGGCAAAAACCAATCCCCAAACAATTAAGTAGAACAAAATGGACCCGTAAGTATTTAGCCAGTCTGTAACCTGCGCCGTTAATGCTGCAGATAGAAGTACGGTTTCCATGCTTAAACCCTACTTTGGTGCTTAAAAAGTCACACACCGAGATCGAGTGATTTAACTCGCACCTTGACCAGCAAGTGTGCGAATTGCGCGCAATGCAACCGAAAGTGTTGCTAGATCATTTTGCTCACTGTGAGCAATCTCATTAAGAGTTGCTCTGGTGCGAGCAACGCCTTCAGCAAACTTGGCTTCCCATTGGCTGATTCGAACATCGATCGAATCTGAATCCTTTGTTGCTTGAACCACTCGGGATGTTAAAGCAGCTAGCGCTACGTATAGATCGCTACGAAGTGCCGAACGTGCATAAGCTGTCCAGCGGTCATCTCTGGCTAGGGCTGAGATGTGGAACAGCATTCGATCAATGTCGTATCGCTCACTCAATGCAAAGTAAAGTTCAGCAACAACTTCTGGGGTGGAATTCTCCCGATTTGCGATTTCAATTACATCAAGAAGCGAGAACTCATCCAGGAAGCTACCGGTGCGAATTGCCA
>JBEION010000084.1:0-4617 GCA_040377565.1 Candidatus Nanopelagicales bacterium
GGAAACCGGTATCGGAAGAGCTGCAAACTTGGCACTAGCTGCGCTACCTAACTTCACTTTGCCTGGTGATACTTCAGCATCCGCTCGCTACTTTGAAACCGATACCACCGAGCCATTTGTTTTGGTTGATGGGCACATTGACGTTCCAACTGGTCCAGGAATTGGCGTTGATCCAATTCGTGAAGTCGTGGATAGATTTACCGTCTCAACCGAATGGGTTAAGTAACTATTTCTTGGTGCCGGTGTTTTTTGAACCGGGATTCCTTGGCTTTAGGCCAGGGATAAGTGCCGGAACTGTAGCCATGTACTGGGCATAGCCTTTGTACTTCTTCGAAAGCATCACTTCTTCCCAGCGCATTTTGTAGTTCAACAAAACCGCAAGGGCTGCCCAAACAATAACTTGCGCCCAAACACCGCTGGAAACCACAAGTCCAAGCGTGACAATCAACAACCCTAAGTAAATTGGATGCCGAACGATGCTAAAGATTCCAGTCGTTACCAATTTTCCATCTTCAATTGGAACTGGGTTTGCAGTTAGCGACTTACCAAGTCCCTTAAATCCTGCAAAAACCAGGACAAGGCCAACACCAATCAAGACTATGCCAACATATTCCAACGCTGGTTCAACAATCGCGCTGTCTGGGAAAAGCGCAAGCACAATAATGAGTGCGAGTTGAAGAAAGACCAGTCTTTTTCCTTTTTGCAAATCATCCATACTCAAATTCTACCCTTCCAAAATTCGCGCTAACCTCTATGTGTGATCAAAAAGCTTTCGGCCAGTCTCGTAACGGTGCTGCTCGTTACTGGCTGTGGCATTGATATTCCGCAAGGGTATCGACCTTCTGAAAGTGCTGTTCCTAATGCTTCGATCGCTGAAATTGCTATTGATCAGCGAACTGAACCGATAGAGATATCTGGTCCTGGGCTAACTGGTGGACAAATCACCACAGAAGATATGTCGGGCATTGTCATTGTGAATGCCTGGGCATCTTGGTGTCCTCCATGTCGTGAGGAATGGCCAATCTTTGTTGAAGTTCAAAAGCAATATCCAGAAGTTAATCTGCTTGGTCTAAACGAAGCTGATGACGCAAAAGCAGCAGCAGACTTTTTGAGTACTCAAGAAGGAAGCTGGCCACATATAAGTGACCCAAACCAGGCCATCGCTGCAAAGGCGGATGTAGTTCAAGGTAGCTATTTACCTGGCACCATCATTCTGGACAAACAACACCGAGTAGCTGCCAAATTTGTTGGACCGGTTAACCAGGCAGACCTAACCCGAATCTTGGATCAACTCGCCTCCGAATAAGCGCCCAGTTATGGATTTTGGCGAAGAGTGGTTGAATAGATATATGGCTAATACTCCTAAAGAAGCAGATCCAAACAAGGCAGCGTTCTTGGCGGCTTTAGAAAAGAAGAAGACTCAAGGCGCCAAAGGCACCAGCGCTGGAACTACTTCAGAAAACGCAAAGGCTAAATCTTCTGGCCCAACAGCTCGACGAATTGAACGTCGCCGAAGCGGCAGTTCTTAAACTCGAATTCTCGAGCCAGTCGGATCAAACACTGCATCTGGCATAACTACTGCGCTGACTTTTCGGCCTCCGCAAGAAATCGAAACCGCATCCCCTTCGTTGGTTCCAATCGGTAGCCATGCAAGTGCTACCGGGGCGCCAACTGACCAGCCAAACTCTGCGCTTGTTACATAACCAACGTTTTGATCACCAATAAATACCGGCTGACTTACGGTTGGGACTAGATCGACTTCAGTTAACTGCAAAGTTCGCAGTCGTCGTGTTGCTGGTTTAGGAGATGCATTCAGGCCAATGTGATCGCCGTCTGCGCGCACTGCAAACTCAAGGCCTGCGCTCGTTGGGGTGTCTTCACGACTCATGTCACTACCCCAAGCTCGGTATCCCTTTTCCAGGCGCAAACTAGTTAGCGCGCTTCGCCCTGCTGGTATTGCGCCAACTTTATTCGCCTGTTCCATTACAGAATTCCAAAGTTTCTTTCCACCAGAAGCATCGCAAGCTAGTTCCCAGCCAAGTTCACCTACGTAAGAAACTCGAACAGCGGTTACGTTAACTCCAGCAACTGAAGTTTCTTTGGCTGAGAAATATTTGAAAGTGTCATTGGTTAAGTCAGTATCTGTGATTGGAGCCAGGATGTCTCGGGCCGCTGGTCCCCAGACCGCGACACAAGTGGTGCCATTGGTGATGTCTGCAATCTGCACATCAAATCCAACCGAGATTGATTTGAGCCAAGCTTCATCACGCGGACTATTGCCACCGACTAAGAATCGATCATCTGCTAGTTGGCTGATAGTTACGTCCGAAACAATGCCACCATTGTGATCCAGCAGCATTGTGTAGGTAACGGTTCCAGCTCCCCGAGAAACATTACGAGCAGCCGCGCGATCCAAGAATGCACCAGCATCAGGGCCGGTCACAGTAATTCGACGAAGCGAAGTCATGTCAAAGATGCCAGCAACTTCACGAGTGCGAAGGTGTTCAGCGCCAGCTATAGGTGACCAGAACTTGCTAGACCACTCATCACGTGCCGGAACGCTCATTCCAGAAAGCAATCCTGCGTTTGATTCATACCAACGCGGACGCTCCCAAGCAGAAGTATCAAAGAAAGCAGCACCTAACTTTTCTTGCTCGTCATAGAACGGAGACATCCGAACCCCGCGTGGGCTAGTTGAAGGTTCGGCAGGGTGATGAATTGCATATGTATCGATGTATGCGTTGTCACAGCGCTGCGCGAAATCAGCTGGAACTAGTTCGGCATCATCAAAGCGAGTTAAATCTGCTGGAGCGAAATCGATGTCAGGTGCGATGCCACAAATTGCTTGCGCCAAGGACCGTGCTGCACCAATGGAATGCGTTGCCCAGAGACATTCGAGTATCCAGAGGCCATCAACGCTTGGAGCTGGACCCATTAGCGGAAAGCCATCTGCCGAATATGGGAAGACGCCGTTATAAGCCTGTTCATATTTCAAACCGGATAACACTGGCATTACTTCAAGTGTTTCAACCCAGGCTTGATCCCAATCAACTTGGGTGAAAGGCAACTTGGATGGGTCTTCTAGAGTCGCAGCGTTGTTGACCATGTCGGAATCACTTACGGGAAGTGCGCGATGGTTAAAGGAACCTACTCCCGCTTTATCGCCCTCGTCACGCACATAAGTGCCTGCTTCATAAATTCGCACAAACGGAACACTGGCATCTCCGTCTCGGCCTTTCGCCAACACAGACACTGGCTCGGTAACTGCGTATTGATGTTCCATGGAAACTAAAGGCAAAGTCACGCCAGCCGTGGAGGCGATAGAACTTCCCCATCCACCAGCAGCAATGACAACCAAGTCAGCCGGGATCACGCCTGTGGCAGTTCTTACACCTGTAACTTTTGATCCGACAGTTTCAATTCCAGTAACCGTGGTGTTGCCAACAAATGTTGCGCCATTTGATTGCGCGCGTTCGCCTTGAGCTTGCGCTCCCCTAAGTGCTTTGCCAATTCCTTCACCAGTTGTGTGAAAACCACCGATGAAAGTTGTCGGATCTAACAACGGATTTAAGTTCGCACATTCTTCTGGCGACAACATCTCGGCACTAAAGCCCCATGAGGCGGCAAATTCAGTGCGACGTACTAAGTAATTGAGACGCTCTGGCGTTAACGCGACTTCGATCGAACCAACTGGATAAAAGCAAGGATCCCCAGCAACATCCATGCTTAAAAGCTTTGTAATTGTGTAATCGGCAAATCGATGCATCATTTTTGAAGTGCTAGTTCGAGTAACTAAGCCTGGTGCGTGCGAGGTAGCGCCACCGGTTTTCCAGATTGGTCCCTGATCAACAACAGTCACATCACGCTGTCCAAGTTGCGTCAACTCGTCGGCTAACCCCGTGCCGGCAATACCCGCGCCAACGATAACAATCTTTAGATTTGCCAACTCAATCTCCACTATTTGGTGTTGCGAGAATGCTATCTAATATTCCAATCTGCTACCTTTTAAGTGGCCAAATCGAAGATTTCGAATTGGTTTTGTTGTTCTCTACGGAGGAAGAATGACTTCAACAACTGCTGCAAAGCGTCCGGGTATGGTGACGTTCCTGGCGGCCTTGATCTGGCTTATCGCAATCTTTAACGTTGGATTCGGTGTTCTAATGGTCCTTTCGCCAATCGGTGAAAACCCAACAGTGCTTAGCGCTGCTGGTGGACTTTCTATCGAAATCTCAACTTTCTACCTATTGCTAAATGGCCTGCTATCGATCGTGCTTGGCCTTATATATGTAACTATCTCCAAGATGATCCTGATCGGTTCCCGATCAGCTCAGGTCGTTATTCAGGCACTTGCTGTAATCAACATCATCTTTGGCTTCATGCGCCTGCCTTACGGCTGGGTTCCAATTGCATTGAACGTCATTGCGTTGCTAGTTGTTAGCACTTCCAAGGCAAATGCTTGGTTCAGAACCGCTGAGTAATTAAGCGCACACAGCCCGCATCTTTATTGGTGCGGGCTGTTTTGCTTTTAGTGGCTAGGACGTTCTGCTGATCGCTTCCCAATGATTGCAACAGCAATCACGGTTGCAAGCAGCATTGGTATGTAAGTAGTTGATGGGA
>JBEION010000132.1:0-3583 GCA_040377565.1 Candidatus Nanopelagicales bacterium
CGACTTCGCGAACTTCCGGCAGATTTACTAGCGCGCCTGGATCAACAACCTGGACTGGTATTCCCTTGGCCTCAAGTGCATTGACGTAATACTGGGCATTCTTTTTCTCGCGCAAAAGAACTGCTACTTCATTCCAACTTTTCACTGGCTTGATTTTTGCAATCTGCTCAGCTACCCATTCAACTTCATCGGTAAAGGTTGGAAGTAAAGCTGTGTGAATTTCGCCAGCTGGCTTTGCATCATCAGCAGTCACTAGTTCGACGATCTCAGGATGAATTTCTCGCAACTTGTTGCTCAAGGAGTTTGCTGCAGTCAAGATGTTTTCTCCAGAGCGCCGGTTAGCCGTTAACTTATAAATCTGGGCTGGCTCCCAATTTCCTGCTAACTCACGCGGGAAGTCAGCTTTAAAGTTTTCCATGTTGGTGATCTCGGCACCGCGCCAACCATAAATCGCCTGGCATGGGTCACCGACTGCCATAACTGGATGACCATGTCCAAACAGCTCTTGTAACAAAACTTTTTGTGACAACGAGGTGTCTTGATATTCATCCAGCAAGACCACATGAAATTGATCTTTCAAAATATCTCGCATGGCTTGCGAATTTTGCGCAGCCTGAGCAGCAAGACGAATTTGATCTGCGTAATCGATTACATCGTTAGCAATCTTTGCTTGCCGGAAATCCATTACCAACTTGGCAAGTTCAATTCGTTTCTTGCAGGTTTTTATCATTTCGTGCGTAAGTTCTTGCTTTTTTTCAATTCGTTCTAGGCCAACTAATCTCTGGATGTCACTTTCGATAATCAGATTTGGATCTACCAAATAGTTTGAGCACTGCTCATCGAGTTTCAATAGCTCGGTAACTGCGGTAGTTGGGCTGTAGCCAAGGCCGCCCAAGTCATACTGCGATTGGCAAACCACTCGCATGGCTAATTGATATCGTGTGGCATCAACGACAACACGAGCATCCGGCTCCAGACCCAAGCGAAGAGCATGCTCTTTAAGAAGCCGTGAGCCAAATGCGTTGTAAGTGGATATAACTGGTTCGCCTAAATCTGCGTGAGCAGATTCATCGGGTAAGTACTTGAGTGCTGCTGGTAAAAAGCTTCGAACTCGAGTCAGTAATTCATTCGCTGCCTTGGTGGTAAAGGTCAGCCCAAGAATTCGATCTGGCGCAACCTGCTGGGTCATGATCAGCCAAGCAATTCGTCCAGCCATAACCGTGGTTTTTCCAGTGCCGGCTCCCGCAACAATCATGCTTGGTTCTAGCGGAGAAACTATGGCTGCTAATTGTTCGGCACTTGGGTTAAACCCAAGGACTTTTGTTAAGTCAGATGTTGTGATTTCTTTCATGACAACACCTGCTTACCTTCAGGTGTTGCTGGACACAAAGTTCGCACCTTACACAACTTGCACTTTTGATCTTCGTAGCGTGCTTCGTATCGCTCGTCTAGCACTACTAAAGCTGCTTGGCCGATTCTTTGATCGAGTGCGATCGTTGAATTCTCATCATGCGTCTCGGGCAAAACCTGCTGAACCAATGCCAAGTCTGCATTGTCTTTTTCACCGACACGTAATTGAACTAACGCAGCGCCTTTGATCGGTTGTTCAGATTCTCGCGAAACTTCTTCACCAGCTTTTGTGAAGTTTCCGTTTTCCAAAAGGTAGGTGTAAAGCGCTAGCTGAACGTCCTTGAACAAATCCTTGCTCTTCTTGGCGTCCTTACTTGTCTTGAAATCAAAAATCATGATTCCGTCTTCGGTGAATTCAATCCGATCTGCTCGACCAGTAATTGCTAAATCCACATCACGTGAAGAACCATCAGGACTTTCGACTGCAATCTTCGTTTTCCAAGAAAGTCCAGATTCGGTAATGCTTACTTGATCTTTATGGTCGAGCATCCAAGTTAAGAGGCGAACTGATGCATCATGGGCTGCATTGCGCTCTCGTGAACTTTCCCACTCTGCCTCGTAACCCATCCCTGGCCAGAGGCGATCAAGCTGATCGTCGATTGCAGAAATGTCGTAAGCAAGTTCACCCGATGACAAACCTTGCGCAATTGCGTGCAGGGCGTTTCCAAAAATCATTGGTGTTGCAGACTGGGAAAGCGCATTTAGCTTTCGTTCTAAGAACCACTGCGCTGGACAATGTTCTATCGACGTAATTCCGGATGCAGAAATTGAAACCTGAGCGTTAACTGGGCGCTGGTTTTGCGTTTGCTCCAGCACACCCCACCATTTGTCTGGGTCGGCATGGAAAAACAGTGATCCATGAGTTTTGTGAAGCTGAGCCAACTTGTTAGCTGCCGCAAGCTTCAATGCTTGGGAAGATTCAGGAGAGCTAAGTGTGCGACGCAAATTCGCAATAACGCCCTCTGGACTTAGTGGTCGTTTTGGACGTCCCGATGTATGCAAGATTTCAATTTGTGGCATCGCAGTAACGATGTCGGTAATAAACCGGGTGGGTGCAACACCGTCATCCCGAACCGAAGTATCGGTAGCCGTAATCAAAAGGGTTTGCATGGCTCGAGTTAGTGCCACATAGAACAAGCGTCGCTCTTGAGCCAAAAGTTCCCGCATCGTGAGCGGCATTAATTCCAAATTCGGCCCAATGCGATCTGATTGCAGCAAACTTTGATGTTGGCGAAGATCTGGCCAAAGATCTTCTTGAGCGCCGGCAACAACTACATACTTCCACTGCAAGCCCTTGGAGCGATGCGCAGTTAGAAGTCGTACTGAATCGTTGCGAACATCGTTTTCGGCCAATGCTTCAGCTGGAATTTCTTGAGCTTCAATTTCATCCAGGAAATTGGTTAAGTCTTTACCTCTACCGCGAGCCACAAATCGATTCGCAAGATCAAACAATGAGCAGATGGCATCCAAGTCTCGATGAGCTCGCGTGCTTGGCGTGCCAAAACCGAGAGCTTGCTCTTGTAGTCGAGTTGGCCAGGAAGTGCCCTGCCAGATACTCCAAAGGACTTCATGCGGACTAGCTCCCGACTGCATAAGCTTTCGGGCCTCAATCAAAACAGTGCCAATTTTTTGGATCGCAGCAACTACTGAATCGTGTCTGCCCGGTGGCACATCCAATAGCAACTTTGGATCAAGTAACGCCTCGCCAATCAAAACCAATGCAGGGCGTGGTGCATGCTCGGTAGTTCGATCCTTCATTCGCAGGTAGCTACCAAATCGTCGCAAGTCAACGGGATCAATCGCAGCGAGCGGACCACTTAACAAATCAGCAACTACATCAACCGTGGCATGGCGTGGGTTGTCAATTATGCGCAGCGCAGTAACTAGCGGTGCGACAGCGGGATCTTGATGTAACGGAATCTCATCTGCTGCAACTTCAACTGGAATTCCAGCAGCCACAAATGCCCGGTAAATCGTTGGAATTGAGACAACTGCAGATCGAACAATCACGGCAAAGTCCGACCACTGCAAGTTTTCATTTGCATGCGCTCGAGCAATCATGTCTGCGATGTGTGATGCCTCTGCGCCAGGTGAATCAAAAGTTCTTACCTTTAGTTCCCCAACATTTTCGGAAATACACTTTGGATTTCGATGCTTATGTATATCAACGGAG
>JBEION010000073.1:0-4961 GCA_040377565.1 Candidatus Nanopelagicales bacterium
CAACTCATGAAGAGAACTTGAAGTTGATTCAGCCTCATCACACCGTGCTTGGTTCAACTGGCATCGGTCGAATCACAAAAGACAATCCACGCGAAGGTTTCGTTGGAGATCCTGAAGCTGGCGTATTCGTGCACCCAACAATTGTTGCTGGCATCAAGAAAGAAGATGCGCTTTACAACACTGAAACCTTTGGCCCACTTGTAACTGTTGGTCGCTTCTCAACAATTGAAGAAGCAATCGAATTGGGCAACGATCATGGCTTCGGTCTTTCAGCAGCGATCTACACCAGCGATCCAAAGTCAGTTTGGACTTTCCGCGAGGGAATTTCAGCAGGCATGCTTTCCATCAATAACTCAACATCTGGCGCTGAAGCACATCTACCATTTGGTGGTAACGGCAAGAGCGGTAACGGTTCACGTCAGTCCGGTATCTGGGTACTTGATGTATTCACTCGTTGGCAGTCACTTAACTGGGATTGGTCTGGCAAGCTTCAGAAAGCTCAGATGGACAACGAAGAAGTGCCTCACAATCCAGACTTCAAGATCTAGGAAATTCGTTCATGGCTGATCTTCCGAACGAAGTAGATGTAGTTGTAGTCGGTGGCGGCGTCATGGGCGCTTCCACCGCCTTCCACTTGGCTGAGGCGGGCGTTAGCGTGCTTCTAGTTGAGAAGAATGAGCTAGCGAGTGGCTCAACCTCAAAAGCTGCTGGCGGCGTACGCGCTAACTTCTCTGATGAGTTGAACATTGCAATGGGCGCTCGCTCCCTAGATCTGTTGGCAGATTTTCCAAATCGTCCAGGCCAGGAAATTGATCTTCACCGTCCGGGCTACATGTTCGCGCTTTCAACTCCGGAAGATGTCGAGTTATTCGAGAAATCAACAGCGCTACACATTGCGGCTGGCGTGGAATCTCGAATGCTTACCCCGCAAGAAGCTAAGGAATTAAATCCGTTACTTGAAATAGATGGAATTCTTGCAGCTTCATTTACTCCTAACGATGGCTACTGCACGCCAGAATCAGTCGTTCTTGGTTATGCATCCGGAGCACGTAAGCATGGCGCGATTGTGATGACTCAGACTGAAGCAACTGACATTGAAGTTGTTGATGGCCAGATCGTTAGCGTTACAACTTCTGCTGGAAAAGTTAAAACCAAAACAGTTATCAACTGTGCTGGTGCTTGGTCACCAACTATCGGTGCCATGGTTGGTTTAGAAATTCCAGTTCAGCCACTTCGTCGTGAACTGTTGATCACCGAACCGTTGACTGCAGATTTCGATGACGTTCCTGAAAACATGCCAATGACAATCGATTACTCAACATCGCTTTATTGGCACCGTGAAGGCAACGCAATGCTTATGGGCTTCTCTGACAAGACAGTCGGATACTCATGGGACCTTCGTCGCGATCCAAACTTCCTTGAAAAAATTGGTGAACTGGCTGAAGTTCGCGCACCACGCCTACTTGAACTTGGCGCAGCAAGTGGATGGGCTGGTTTGTATGACCTAGCACCGGACCACAACGCAATTATGGGTGAGTGGGAAGGCGTTTCTCGATTCCTGTACGCAACTGGATTTAGCGGCCATGGCTTCTTGCAAGGCCCGGCGATTGGTGAAATCTTGCGCGATATGTACCTTGGCAAAACCCCATTTGTAGACATCACGCCACTTAGCAATGATCGCTTCTCATCTGGTGGCGAACTTCGCCCCGAAAAGAACATCGTCTAATTCTCATGTCTGCCTTGAGCCAATGGTTAAAGCCATCACGGACCGTACCCACAACTTCGTGGAGTGCATCGGGATCGATGTGGAAAGCAAAGCCAAAAACATTTTTCTATTTGATGTTAGGTAACTGGCTCTACGGAACTGGTGAAGCGATCCTGATTAAAGCTGACATTGGTCAATCTCCTGGAACGGTGCTGGCACAGGGAATCCAAAACATCACTGGCGACACCATTGGCTGGACTAGTTTTTACATTTCAATCGGCGTCATGTTTCTATGGATTCCATTAAAGAACAAAGTTGGAATTGGAACCGTTTTAAACATCATTTTCGTTTCAGTTGCAATTGATGTGATGATGCCGTTCTTCCCAAGCCCAGACAGTTACGCAGTTTCCGTTGTAATGGTTTTGATTGGCATCTTGGTCATTGGACTGGGTAGTGCCTTTTACATTCCAAGTAACTTAGGTCCGGGCCCGCGCGATGGCTTGATGACTGGTTTGCACTACCGAACTGGGATCCCAATCGGCCGAGTACGTTTTGTAATTGAGGCCGCCTTCTTGCTTGCAGGTTGGTTACTAGGTGGCTCTGTTGGACTTGGTACAGTCCTTGTAACAGTCTTGGTGGGCGAAGTTGTTGCAATTTTCTTTGGAATTGTGAGCCGAGTCAGTAAGCCAGCGGCATAGCGGATGGCATCATTTGGGCAATGGCTACGACCAGCACTTACCGTTCCAAAAACCTCTTGGTCTGCAGGGGATTCAAATTGGAAAGTCTCTGCCAAAACTTTTTTCGTTTTGATTTCAGGATTGTGGCTTTTTGGCACTGGTGAAGCGTTTCTAATTGATGCCAGTATCGGTCAGTCACCCTGGACAGTTTTGGCAGACGGTTTAGCAAAAACCTTAGGCATGACGATCGGGCAAACCACTTTCCTAACTTCGGTAATTGTGTTGTTGCTTTGGATCCCACTTAAGCGTCGACCGGGTCTTGGAACAGTGATGAACATTTTGGTTATTGCAGTTGCCATTGATGTGATGATTCCAATTCTGCCTTCACCTGAAAACGTTGTTGCCCAAACCGTTCAAGTGCTGCTTGGAATCTTGTTGACTGGAATTGCTAGTGCGCTATACATAACCTGCAATGTTGGACCTGGCCCACGCGATGGATTAATGACTGGTTTGAATGAAAGAACTGGAGTTAGGGTTGGTCGAGTTAGAACTGGAATTGAAGTTGTTGTTTTAACCATTGGTTGGCTACTTGGTGGAGTGGTCGGCATCGGTACGCTGTTGTTCGCACTGCTAATCGGTCAAAGCGTTGCTATCTCATTTGGTTTAGTAGAGCGAATTAGTCCACATACAGAACGCCAGGGTTGAACAAACCTGTTGGATCAAAAACGGATTTAATTTGCTTTCCGATCTCAATATCGAGAGCGGGTCTAGTTAATGAGAGATATTCTCTTTTAGCTCTGCCAATTCCATGTTCGGCGCTGATGCTGCCGTTAAACTCGGCAACTAACTTCAAAACAGCGTAGTCAGCCGCAAAGTCATCAATTGCAGGGCCAACAAATTCAATATGTAAGTTGCCATCAGCCAAGTGGCCAAATGACCCAAAAGTTTCTACACCTTTAAAAGTTGAAAGTAGATTCTGAAGTGATAATTCGAATTCTGCGATAACAGAAACTGCAACACTCACATCTAATTTATGAACTTTGCCAAGTGCAGTCCAGGTATCACTAGCGATCTCACGATATTGCCAATAGTTTCGTTTCTCTGCTAGCTCACTTGAACCAAGTGAGTCCTGCGGAAAGTTCAGATTCACATTTTCACCAGCCACTTCAAATAGCAAAGTCAGCAGAGGTATTTCTCTCCAAAGTGGTCTTAAGTTTGACTGCTCCAAAATAAGTTGCATAGTAACGGCATCTACATACTCAGCAGCAAGTAACTGATGCCCAGAGCTTTGCACTTTAGTTAGCAGTTCCAGTGCACCGTCCATAGACTGCGCTGGGATCAGGAACAAAGTAGTTTCGGAAACTGGACGAATGAGTTTAAGTTTTGCGGCAGTTATTATTCCTAAAGTTCCTTCAGCTCCAATTGCGATGTCAGCAACGGAGTATCCGGTGTTGTCTTTAACCGGACTGGATATATTTGATAAAACTTGACCGTCGGCTAGCACCATTTCAATTCCAACCACGCTTCGCCGAGTCATTCCAAATGCACAAACCCGAATACCACCTGCGTTTGTAGCCACTAAGCCACCGATGGTGGCGCTATCACGCGCTGCTAAATCAACTGCGAAATCCCAACCCTTCGCTCGCACCAGTTCTTGCACTTGGCCAAGCGTTGCGCCAGCACCGACCGTCAGGTATCCAGAGATTTCATCAAAGTCAAGAATCGCAGTTAAGGATTTCGTCGATACCAGGCATACTTCGTAATCTGATTTCGCAGGAGGTACTGAGCCACCTACTAATCCGGTGTTACCACCTTGGATCTGAATTTTGACCCCAAGTGCCGCGCAGGCGCCAACTGCCGCTACTACTTGTTGCGTGGATTCAGGTCTAACAACTACATCTGCATGACCTGTGAAGCGGCCAGTCCAATCAATTGTGTAAGACGAAATAATTTCTGGGTCTGTAATTGTTGATAACAGTGGGGTTAAAGCCTGACTTAGGGAGCCTGCCATATCAGTTAGTTTAGGTGGCAGCTTCGTATTCCGGTAATGGCTCATGTGCCTTTTGCTCTCTAGCTCGTTGCGCCACGATGATTCCTATCAACATGATTACGCCACCGAGTATCTGAACTACAACAAAGATTTCGCCGAGAACGATCCAAGCAGCGATTGCAGCAATTGGAGGTTCGGTCATTCCCATGATGCTTGCACCTGGACCACCGATGTGCCGGATTGAGTTGATTACCAATACGTATGGCACCAAAGTTCCGATCACAACCATAAATGCAAAGAATGGCCAAATCGGATAGACATCAGTTCCGCCTTCAAACGGTGTCACTTGAGCTTGCAGTGAATCCCACGGGAAACTGCCCCAAGGACGAAGTACCGCGAAGAAAATTGAAGCAAAGATAAATGCCCACATAAGTAGTGAGACTGGATCGCGGCCCTGACTCGCTTTGTCACCGAGTAAGTACATAAACACCAGAGTGGTCATCGAAGCGATTGCGAAAAGAACTCCAACTTTGTCGAGTGTGAAGCCATTCCACACTTGAGCGACAAGAGCCAATCCCACAACGGCAAG
>JBEION010000018.1:0-11085 GCA_040377565.1 Candidatus Nanopelagicales bacterium
TAGCAACTTGCCAGAAGATCTTCAAGCGCAGTGAATTCGTCCTTAACTAGAGTGCTCATGCGACAAATCCTGTTAACAACACATGATGCTGCATTTCCGATCCTGCGATAAGTGCCAGGACGCGAGATAGTTCAGCGTCAGAAATGGCACTAGCAGTATTCAGATTGTTTGTTGAGAAGACTGCGCACCTCGTAACTAGCGCCGCAAGGCTAAGTTCTTGAACTGGCATCGCGCTTGCTGAAGGGGAGGAGCCAGCAGGTAGGTATGGCGATAAGCCCTCAATGTGAAGCAAATTTTGATCAATAACTATTTGTAACGGTGAACTCAGACTAGGGTCGGACGAAATCAGTCCGGTGGCATCACTGATCAAGTCTCGTTTAGCCTTAACGATTTTTTCTATCTCTCCGGGTATTGGATCTGCAACAGGGGTTTCACTGGAAACGCTGCACGAACTCACAAGTACTGCAGTTGAGCTAATCCCGGCCAAGAAAGTTCTTCGATTTAAAACTAATGAAGTTGCCGCAACTGATTTGCTCACATATGTATTGTTCAGGCAACAGGTGCAAATCTTTGGGATTTGTAAGTACGCGTTTGGGTATTTTCATTGCGACCACAACCGACTACGATAGAAACACAACTGTTCCACCAAATTGAAAAGGCAAGACAATGATTCCAGTTTCTGAACTTACTGAATTGCTGGATCCTGTTGTGAGTGCATTCTCATTCGATTTAGACGATATTGAAATTACTCGATCTGGTGGCCAACGAATCCTTGATGTAACTATCGATGGTGACAGTGGGGTCAATCTAGACGAAGTCGCTGAAGTATCGCGAGCAATTTCAGAATTCCTTGACAACTCAGATGCCATGGGCGATGAACCTTATGTTCTCGAAGTTGGAACACGTGGTATTTCAAAGCCGCTTACCAAGCCAATTCATTGGACCAGAAACGTTGGACGGCTAGTTAACGTTGCGGGTGATGCGATAAACGCGATTGGAAGAATTGTTGAGTTTGATGATCCAAACGTCACTCTTGACATAAAGGGTAAATCGAGAACTATAAGCATTCAAGAAATATCTCGAGCAAATATCGAAGTTGAATTTAAAAAGATGCCAAAAGATGAAGCTGAAGCTTTATCTGGTGATCCCGATGTTGAGTCAGATTAGGAGGGCAATTCATGGACATTGATATCTCAGCCCTAAAAGGATTAACTCGCGAACGCGGACTTTCGTTAGATTACGTAGTTGACGCAATTGAGCAGGCGTTGCTAGTTGCTTACTTACATTCAGCTGGCGCACATGAAAGTGCTCGCGTTGAATTGGATCGAACCACTGGTCACGTACTTGTGATTGCAGATGAGTTGAATGACGAAGGCGAAAAGATTGGTGAATTCGAAGCGACCCCAGAGGGATTCGGCCGAGTTGCCGCATCGCTAGCTCGCGGCGTTATCAGCCAGAGACTTAAAGCGGCAGATGATGATGCGACGGTTGCTGAATTCCAAGCTAAGGAAGGCGACATTGTTTCTGGTGTGATTCAACAGGGAAGTGATCGTCAACTTATTTTTGTTAATTTAGGAAAAGTAGAAGGCGTCCTGCCACCAGAAGAAAGTGTGCCTGGCGAAGACTATTCACACGGCACTCGAATCAGGTGTTATGTAGTTGCAGTAAAGATGGGACCTAAAGGTCCAGTCATAACTCTTTCTCGATCCCATCCAAAGTTAGTTGAAGAACTATTCAAGTTCGAAGTTCCAGAAATAGCTGATGGCACCGTTGTAATCGAAGGACTTGCCCGCGAAGCTGGACACCGCACCAAGATCGCAGTCTCCACAAAAACTGCCAGCGTGAATCCTAAAGGCGCCTGCATTGGTCCACTAGGTGGTCGAGTGCGTGCTGTAATGAGTGAACTTGGTGGCGAGAAGATCGACATTGTGGACTACAGCGAAGACTTGGCACTTTATGTAAAGCATGCTTTGTCACCTGCGAGAGTTATTTCCGCAACTTTGATCGATGAAGAGAATCGAATTGTCCGAGTGGTAGTTCCAGATTTTCAACTAAGCCTTGCTATCGGCCGAGAAGGGCAAAATGCCAGACTGGCAGCGCGCTTAACCGGTGCCAAGATTGACATCAAGTCAGATATGGCCACTGAAGCCTAAGTCTTTGCTAACAGCAAAAGCATGCGAAAACCGCGTGGATATTGAGCTTCTCCAATTTGGGCTAGACTAGCCGAAGCAAGTTACTTTGTATCCCTGCCAGCTAGGCCGGTATTCAAGGATTTCAAGCCCAAAACTTGATTAACTTGCTACAAGTATCCGTTAACTACCGCTGAAAACGGGAGTGTTTATGTTCAACGCCAGGCTTGCGTTCTAGTTATGAACGCCAACAGGCAAGGTGCTCATCTAATGGGCACCAAGAAGCAGAGTGCTCAGAAATGAGCGCGCAAAAACAAGAGACGGTTCGGATCTATTAACTAGACCTCGGACCAGACTGGAGAATCGTGTCCAAGGTCCGAGTGTATGAGCTTGCAAAGGCGCTAGGCGTCGAAAGCAAAGACATCATTTCAAAGCTTGAAGAAGTTGGTGAGTACGTCAAGTCGGCATCGTCGACTGTCGAAGCTCCCGTTATTCGTCGTTTACATGACAAGTTTCCTGAATTAAAAGAGGCAGCAGCGAAAGCGCCTGCACCTGCAAAGAAAGCACCTGCTAAAAAAGCTGCCGCTCCAGTCGATGCTGCTCCAGTTGAAGTGAGCACCCCAACGGAAGCTCCAGTTCAGTCGAGTGCAAGTGCTGCTCCTCCGACATCAGAAGCACCAGTTAGTGAAACACCTGCAGCACCGGCAAGTCCGACAGCAGGCGCAACACCTGGACCACGTCCAGGCGGGCCACGTCCAGGTAACAATCCATTTACTTCAGCACCGCGTCCACCGCGTGCTGGAAACAATCCATTTACTTCGGGAAGTGCCGGACCACGTCCAAGCGGCGGCGTAACTGGAGCACCTCGTCCAGCTGGCGCTCGTCCAGGCGGACCAGGTCGTCCAGCCGGAGATCGTCCCGGTGGTTTTGGCGGACAACGTCCAGGCGGACCAGGTCGTCCAGCTGGCGATCGTCCCGGTGGTTTTGGCGGACCTCGTCCAAGTGGAGATCGTCCCGGTGGCTTTGGCGGACCTCGTCCAGCCGGTGCCGGTGGTGGGTTCGCAGGTGCAGGTGCACCAGGTGGAGCGCCAGGTGGCGCACCAGGTGGCAGACCAGGTGGGCGACCGAATTCAACCGGTGGCCGCGGCAATACTGCAGGAGCTTTCGGAAAATCTGGTGGCCGTCCATCAAAGGGTCGTAAGTCAAAGCGCGCAAAGCGTCAAGAGTTCGACAACATGATGGCTCCAGTCACAGGTGGTTCATCTGTGGCAATGGGTCGCGGCGATGCAATTCGTCTTGCCCGTGGATCATCACTTAGCGATTTTGCCGACAAGATTAATGCTGAGCCAGCCTCACTAGTTCAGATTCTTTTCAAAATGGGTGAAATGGTTACAGCCACTCAGTCTGTTAACGAAGAAACTCTGCAGCTACTTGGCGCTGAATTGAATTACGAAATTCAAATCATTTCGCCAGAGGATGAAGATCGCGAGCTTCTTGAGTCTTACGATCTTGAATTCGGTGATGAAGGTGACGATGCAGATCTAGTAATTCGTCCACCGGTCGTTACCGTTATGGGTCACGTTGATCATGGTAAAACCCGATTGCTTGATGCAATTCGCCAAACCAATGTCATCGAACGAGAAGCTGGTGGAATTACACAGCACATTGGTGCTTACCAAATTCATCACGTTCACGAAGGCATAGAACGCGCTATTACATTCATCGATACCCCTGGTCACGAAGCGTTTACTGCAATGCGTGCTCGTGGTGCGCAGGTAACTGACATTGCGGTCCTTGTAGTTGCCGCAGATGACGGTGTTAAGCCGCAGACAATTGAAGCTTTGAATCATGCTCAGGCAGCAAACGTTCCAATTGTTGTAGCAGTTAACAAGATTGATAAAGAAGGCGCTGACGCTACTAAGGTTCGTGGCCAGTTAACTGAATACGGTTTAGTTCCGGAAGAGTACGGTGGCGACACAATTTTTGTTGACGTATCTGCAAAGAACAACCTGAACATCAATGAACTTATTGACTCAATTTTGTTGACCGCTGATGCAGGTCTAGATCTTCGAGCTAATCCAGTTCAGGATGCACAGGGTGTTGCAATTGAAGCCAACCTTGACCGCGGTCGTGGACCAGTGGCAACTGTTTTGGTACAACGCGGAACTCTTCGTCCAGGAGATTCAATCGTGGTGGGTGACGCATTCGGCCGCGTCCGCGCCATGATGGATGAAAACGGAGATCCAGTTAAAGAAGCTGGACCTGCTCGCGCAGTTCAGGTTCTTGGACTCACTTCGGTACCAGGTGCTGGTGACAGCTTCTTAGTTGTTGCTGAGGATCGCATTGCTCGCCAGATCGCGCAATCTCGCGGTGCTCGTGAACGCAATGCTGAATTGGCGGCCCGACGTGGACGTCACACTCTCGAAGATGTGCTTAAGGCACTCGAAAAGGGTGAAGTTGTTGAACTCAAGATCATCATCAAGGGTGACGTTTCCGGTTCGGTCGAGGCGCTTGAAGATGCCTTGCTGAATATTGACGTTGACGATGAGAATGTAATCTTGCGCGTAATTCACCGAGGTGTTGGTGCGATCACTGAAAACGACGTTTCCTTGGCGGCAGCATCTGATGCCATGATCATCGGATTTAACGTTCGACCTGAGGGTAAGTCTCGTGACTTGGCCGACCGGGAAAATGTTGAGATTCGCTATTACAACGTTATCTACGGCGTAATCGATGACATCGAATCTGCGCTTAAGGGTATGCGTAAGGCTGAATACGAAGAAGCAGAACTTGGTTCAGCTGAAGTTCGCGACGTATTCCGTTCCAGCAAGTTTGGAAACATTGCAGGTTGCATTGTTCTTAATGGTGAAATCAAGCGCAAAGCAAAAGCCAGATTGGTTCGCGATGGAGCAGTTGTCCAAGCGGATCTATCAATCGACACTTTGCGTCGATTCAAGGATGACGCGACTGAAGTTCGTGAAGGTTTTGAGTGCGGTATCGGACTTGGATCATTCAACGACATCAAGGTCGGCGACATCATCGAAACATTTGAAATGCGTGAAATAGTGCGCAGTTAATTCTGCGCACTATTTTCGTGAATAGAAATCTAGGGAGCTCGACATGGCAGATGCAGCAAGAGCACGTAAATTGGGTGAAAGATTCCAAGAAATCGTTGCGGAAACTCTAGAGCTTAAAGTTAAAGATCCACGTCTTGGGTTTGTAACAGTAACCAGTGTTCGAGTTTCTGCTGACTTACGTGAAGCCACGGTTTTCTACACTGTGTTTGGCGATGAGGCAGAAGCAACAAGCTCAGCTGCAGCACTGGATTCAAGCAAGGGCTTAGTTCGCAGTGAAATAGGGAAGCGCACCGGGATTAAATTCACACCGACTGTGGAATTCATTCGTGATGCATTGCCAGAAAATGTTCGCGTGATTGATGACTTGCTACAAGAAGCAGCAATTGCTGACAAAGCAGTTCATGAACAGGCAGCTCGGGCTCGTTATGCCGGTGATGCTGATCCGTACCGCAAATCTGATTCAGCATCTGAGTAGGCACACATGTCTTCGTTTGCACCAATACCAGAGTGGGATAAAGCTGTTTCAGCAATCTCCGACTCCAAAAGCGTATTGTTGCTCGCGCATGTCACTCCTGATGCTGATGCGTTAGGTTCTGCGCTTGGACTTGGACTAGCACTGCAAGGTATGGGGAAAGAAGTTCAAGTAACAGTCGGTGAGGTTGGATTTACCACACCAGAATCATTGAGTTTCTTGCCAGGAACTGAATTGATTCGCATGCCAGAGGAATTGAATCAAGCGGATCTTGTCATCTCATGTGACGTGTCATCAGATTCCCGACTGGGTTTGGCAAAGGACATTTTGGATGCTGCCAAGGTTTCCATTGCAATTGACCACCACCCATCATTTACCGGATTTGGCACAATTCACCTGGTTGACCCCAAGGCAGCAGCAACAGCCGAGATAATTCTTGAACTTATAGATCGACTTGAATTACCGATCACTAAAGATATTGCTAGTGCCATTTACTCTGGTCTCACAACTGATACTGGTTCATTCAAATATCAATCAACCACTTCGCACACTCTGCGCACCGCAGCTCGATTACTCGATACTGGAATTGATAGCGCGAAGTTGTCGCGATTGCTTTTTGATGACGAACCACTAGCAGCGCTTGTGATGATGGGTGATGCAGTTAGCCGAGCGACACTGGTCTCCGCGGCAGTTTCCGGTCAAGGCCTCGTTTACACCTCAGTTTCAATAGAACAGAGACCAGGTTTAGATGAGATGGCGGTAGAACGAGTAATTGAAGCTCTACGGAAAACTTCAGAAGCAGAAGTAGCTGCAGTTTTGAAACAAGCCGATGATGGACACTGGAAAGTTTCGTTGCGAAGCAAGACCTCAGTCGATGTTGGTGCACTTGCAAACGAATTAGGCGGTGGCGGCCATAAATATGCATCGGGATATAGCTCAACACATGATCTTGATTCGACCATCGCTCAGTTAATCGCTGCACTTGACGCAATTAGCGTTAACTAGATTCAGTTGAGTTTGCTGTGAACATAGAAGGTATTGTGCTGGTCGATAAACCAGCAGGC
Organism: Candidatus Nanopelagicales bacterium; assembly: GCA_040377565.1. Classification (GTDB taxonomy): domain Bacteria; phylum Actinomycetota; class Actinomycetes; order S36-B12; family UBA5976; genus UBA5976. Next base: position 6,743 of record JBEION010000018.1, read on the forward strand.
CCAACATCCCACGACGTAGTTGCCAAGATGCGTAAGTTGTTCAACACTCGCAAAGTTGGACATGCTGGCACATTGGACCCAATGGCAACTGGCATGTTGGTAATCGGAATTGGACGAGCCACCAGATTGCTTGGATATTTCACTGCGCACGATAAAGAATATTTTGGAACGATCCGGCTCGGTATCTCAACAACGACTGATGATGCTCAAGGTGAACTTGTCACTAAAGTTTCAGCCAGTTACATTACCGAGTCTCAAATTATTGAAACAGTTCGTGACTTTCGTGGTCCGATAATGCAGCAGCCAAGTGCTGTTAGTGCCATAAAGATTGATGGCGAACGCGCATATACAAGAGTTAGAAATGGCGAAGAGATAAGCATTCCGCCACGAAGCGTAATGATCAACGATCTAGAGATAGTTTCTATCGACAAGTTGCCTGAATTAGATGTGATAGATGTCAAAGTTCGAGTCTTATGCAGTGCTGGAACTTACATCAGAGCTTTAGCTCGAGACATTGGTAAGCAGCTTGAAGTCGGGGGACACTTAACAGAATTAAGGCGAACTCGCTCCGGAGTTTTTGACTCTATGACCTCGCTAGAAATGTTGCAGGAAAAACCAGAAATTATGGACTTGGCAACAGCGGTCAAGGCCGGCTTCCAACATATTGTGTTAACTGAAGAGCAAGCAAGCAAGGCTGTTAACGGAGTAAGACTCTCGGCACCAGCAGATCTAGCTTCAGGCCATGTTGGTTTGATTTCGCCGGATGGCAGGGCAATTGGATTATTTGATAATTCCGACTCAGTGCTTCATCCATTGGTAGTGTTTGCAACTAATGAGTAGCCCAAATGTTCCAGTAGTTGTCACCATTGGTGTCTTTGATGGAGTCCATGCTGGCCACCGTCAGGTGCTTGGTATCGCAAAAAGTATTGCGAACAGCATCAATGGCACTTTAACTGCTGCGACATTTGATCCACCACCGAAGGCATTTCTGCGACCAGATTCATTTGCCGGCTTACTTACCCTTCCGCAGCGACGCGCAACGCTGCTTCTGGAAAACGGCGTGGATCACGTTGAGACTTTGAAATTCACAGATGCAATGGCACACATGTCCAGCGATGAGTTTGTAGAGGACATATTGATAGGTGCCTTGAATGCGCAAGTTGTTATTGTCGGCCGAAACTTTCGATTTGGACATGGTGCCAGTGGCACAGTTGAAACACTTCAAGAACTGGCAAAGAAATTTGGATTCGAAGTTCGCATTGTTGACTTAGTTGGTGACTCAACAGCATGGTCATCAACTCGAATTCGCGATGCGATCTTGAAGGGACATGTTGAAGGCGCAAACGGCTTATTGGGTCGAGCGCACCGAGTTTCAGGTGAAGTAGTTCATGGTGACCATCGGGGAAGAGAAATCGGCTATCCAACCGCAAACATTGACGTTCAGGGCGGACTGTTGATTCCTTCTGATGGCGTTTATTCAGGTTTGCTATGGATTGATGGCGTAGCCCATAGTTCTGCAATCAGCGTGGGCACTAATCCAACATTTGACGATGTAGTTAATCGCCGAGTCGAGGCTTATGTAATTGGTGAATCTGGCCTGGACCTATATGGCAAAGTCGTGGATTTGGACTTCGTCTCGCACATTCGGGACATGGAGAGCTTTGCTGGCATCCCAGAATTACTAGAAGCTATGGATCGCGACGTGGAAACTGCCAAAGCTGACCTGGAAAAGTACCTGAATTAGGGCGCAATCTCACGATTTCGCTCTAATAACCCCTAACTGTTAGCCTTACAACACAGACGAATGAGGGGCGGGCGCCCCACATCTCGTGTCACATCTAAAGATCTACGGATCTGTTCGCGCCCGAGAGGAAAAAATCTATGCCATTGGAATCTGCAGTAAAGCAGGCCATCATCGCTGAACACGGCACAAAGCCTGGCGATACCGGAAGCCCAGAAGTCCAGATTGCTTTGATGACACAGCGCATCAACGATCTAACCGGACACCTAAAAACTCATAAGCACGATCACCACAGCCGTCGCGGTTTGCTACTGCTTGTTGGTCAGCGTCGTCGTCTACTTGATTACTTAACCAAGACAGACATCAACCGATACCGCGCGATTATCGAAAAACTCGGTATCCGCAGATAACTTTTCGTGCGCTTCTCAGGAAGTGAGCTGTGCCGATTTCGTGTCGGCACAGCAAGCACAAAATCAAGACTCGCAGTTTTGCGATAACCGCGGATAGCACGCACATTCGAGCAGTTTGGTCGGTCCTCGGTAGTGAAGTTCGGCTCAATGAGCCGCGCTTCTCGATCGAAGATCGACATGTGATTTGAATGCATTTCACTCGTTAGAAGTGCAGTGTTATCCCTTTATGAAGAGGGAGGTTACCCATGGAGGGTAACGAAGTACAGACCAGCGTTGCTGTGATTGACAATGGGTCATTCGGAAAGCGCACAGTTAAGTTCGAAACCGGACGTCTTGCACGTCAGGCAAACGGAACCGCAGTTGTTTACATGGATGACGACACAATGTTGCTATCCGCTACTACAGCAGGAAAATCACCTAAAGATCAGTTTGATTTCTTCCCACTAACCGTGGACGTTGAAGAGCGTATGTACGCTGCTGGACGTATTCCAGGATCATTCTTCCGACGTGAAGGTCGTCCAACTGAGGATGCGATCCTTACTTGCCGTCTAATTGACCGTCCATTACGTCCATCATTCGTTAAGGGACTTCGTAATGAAGTTCAGGTTGTTGTGACCGTAATGGCACTAAATCCAGATGTGCTTTACGACGTCATTGCAATCAACGCTGCATCTATGTCTACGCAGCTTGCAGGTTTGCCATTCTCCGGACCAATTGGTGGCGTTCGCGTTGCACTAATTAACGGTCAGTGGGTTGCATTCCCAACACATAGCCAGCTTGAAGACGCAGTCTTTGACATGGTTGTTGCTGGTCGAGTAGTTGGCGATGACGTTGCAATCATGATGGTTGAAGCAGAAGCTACTGAAAACACAATTGCATTGATCAAGGGTGGCGCCAAGGCTCCATCTGAAGAAGTTGTTTCAGAAGGCCTTGAAGCTGCAAAGCCATTCATCGCTGAATTGTGTCGTGCTCAGTCAGCACTTGCTGATGTTGCAGCTAAAGAAACCGCAGAATTCCCAGTCTTCTTGGATTACGAAGCTGATGTATTTGCTGCAGTTGAAGCCGCAGTTTCAGATGACCTTGCAAAGGCATTAACTATCGCTGGCAAGCAAGAGCGTGAAACTGAACTAGATCGCGTTAAAGAACTAACTATCGAAAAGGTAGCTGGCAGCTTTGAAGGTCGCGAAAAGGAAGTTAGTGCAGCACTTCGCTCACTAACCAAGAAGCTAGTTCGCAAGCGCGTTATCAAGGACAAGATTCGTATTGATGGCCGTGGCCTTCGCGACATCCGTTCCTTGAGTGCTGAAGTAGATGTAATTCCTCGCGTTCACGGTTCGGCATTGTTCGAACGTGGCGAGACTCAGATTCTTGGCGTAACAACCTTAAACATGATGAAAATGGAACAGCAACTAGATACTTTGTCTCCAGTAACTCGCAAGCACTACATGCACAATTACAACTTCCCGCCTTACTCAACTGGTGAGACTGGTCGTGTAGGTAGCCCGAAGCGTCGCGAAATTGGTCACGGCGCGTTGGCTGAGCGTGCTTTGGTTCCAGTTCTGCCTACAAAGCAGGACTTCCCATACGCAATCCGTCAGGTATCTGAAGCTTTAGGCTCAAACGGTTCCACTTCAATGGGCTCTGTTTGTGCTTCAACACTTTCGCTTCTTAATGCAGGTGTGCCACTTCAGGCACCTGTTGCTGGAATTGCAATGGGTTTGATCTCCGATGAAATCGACGGCAAGACTGAGTATGTTGCACTTACCGACATCCTTGGCGCTGAAGATGCATTTGGCGACATGGACTTCAAGGTTGCAGGTACAAAGGATTTCATCACAGCGCTGCAACTAGATACCAAGCTTGACGGTATCCCAGCTTCAGTATTGGCTGGTGCGCTAACACAGGCTCGCGAAGCCCGTCTTGCGATCTTGGATGTAATGCTTGAAGCAATCGATGCTCCAGATGAAATGTCGCAGTACGCACCGCGCATCATCACAGTAATGATTCCAATCGACAAGATTGGTGAAGTTATTGGTCCAAAGGGCAAGATCATCAACCAGATTCAAGAAGAAACTGGTGCTGACATTTCCATTGGTGATGACGGTACGGTTTACATCGGTGCAACTAATGGTGAAGCAGCAGATGCTGCTCGCGCCCAGGTAAACGCCATTGCAAACCCAACCATGCCAGAA
>JBEION010000277.1:0-1741 GCA_040377565.1 Candidatus Nanopelagicales bacterium
GCAATGGTCGAGGCTGACCGCTTGCAGCGACTCGTTGAGGGCTTACTTGTGTTGAGTCGCTCTGAGAATGCAGACAAGATCACCCGCGACATCTGTGACTCGGCGCAGATTGCTAGGGAGCGAATCCAGAATTGGGAAGCATTGGCGAGCGAGCAGAATATTTCACTACAGATCAGAGTTCCTGAGCATGCAATGATTGCGGCGATTCCAGGTGCTGTGGAACAAGTAATTGATAACTACATAGATAATGCGCTTGAGGTTGTGCCATCGAACTCGACCATTACCGTGGAGATAACAGCAGATTCAGAATTCACAAAGATTTCAGTGATCGACGAAGGCCCTGGCATCCCAGAAGCTGACATTGCTAAGGCGTTTAATCGTTTTTGGCGAGCCCGAAGTGATACTCATGGCTCTGGCTTAGGACTTGCAATCGTTGATCGCCTAGCCACAGCAAGTGGTGGCCGAGCTGAATTAGTTAACTTAAGTCCAAGCGGCTTAAGCGCTGACGCATACTTCCCTACTGCTTAAGCGCGAGTTCCATTTATTGAGTCTCGGTCGTTCGGTGGTTCTTTCAGCAGGCAGATCCGCTCTAGCCAAATGGCAACCATTGCCGTTAGCAAACTTGCAACTGCGGTAACTGCAGAGATTCGAATTCGATCCGTACCTGCGCTGGAGTAATCAGCAACAATGTTGGCTAGCAAGACTCCGACATAAAAACCAAATGCCAGAGATCCAACGCGAGATGCTGACATGGCTAAGGCTGCAGTTCTAGCGGCCACGATTGGATGCAACCGATTGATTGTTGCGCCGGGCTTTAGTCGAGCCCGAGTCATCAAAGTCCAAATCAACAAAGTGACAAAGACAAGAATCATTGCGATTGCTGAGCCAACAGATACCGGCATCCCTTGGCCAAAGAATGTTGGCCATAGTTGCGCAACTGACCAACCAACTGCAGCCGCAAGAATTGCTAGAACCACAAGCATGCTTACTTTTGTTTGTTGAATCATGGGTGTGGCACTAACGCTAAATCGTTGCGAAACCGAATCCCTCTTACTTCTATACCTTCAAGCAATTCGGCAACTGAAGCTTTCCCTGGAATTACAAAGTCCGGATCAAGCAGTGACCAAGGCAGTAAAACAAAGGCTCGTTCATGAGCTCGTGGATGAGGCAGTTCCAATTCCGGAGTTGACCGAACTTCAGTATCCATTGCCAACAAGTCAATGTCTAGAGTTCTTGGTCCCCAACGCTCGTTGCGTTCTCGGTTTTGAGCTAGTTCGATTTCTTGCGTAGCGGCTAAGAATTGTTCTGGCGACAAAATCGTTTTAACAACTGCAACTGCATTTAGATACTGACCTTGTTCTGGGCCGCCAACTGGATCCGTTTCAAAAACTGGCGAAACTGAATGGACTTGAGTTCCCGTTACTTCATTGATTGAATCCAAGGCATTTTGTAGATATTGGAATCGGTCGCCGAGATTTGAACCCAGGCTAATGGTGGCCTTCATTATGGCAAGGTCCTTGATACCGAGACATTTTCAAACGGCACTTCAATTGGTGCGTTTGGTTTGTGAACAGTAACGGTGACTGAGGTAACTCCTGAAATGTCTAAGCATTCGTGTGCAATTACATCGGCTAGTTTTTCGATCAGATCAAATGGTTCACCGGTAATTGCAGCCTGTGCGATGTTGGCAAGTTCAGCGTAATTAACAGTGTCACGAACATCATCAGACTTTACTGCAGCC
>JBEION010000213.1:0-2442 GCA_040377565.1 Candidatus Nanopelagicales bacterium
AATGGTTAAGCGAGCGTTGGGCGCTGTGCTAATCATTGCTAGTACAAAGTTGATTTTTAACTGGTAATTGATTGAAGTTCTCCAGACAAGACCTAATAGGACGAAATAAACTGAATCGCAACAGTGTTTCGTGAAAGGTGCTCCTTGTGGAATTAGAACATTCATTTACTGTTCCGGCTGATATTGATACCGCTTGGAATACTTTGCTTGACGTAGAACGAATTGCAATGTGTATGCCAGGTGCAACTTTGATCAGCGTTGAAGGCGACACCTTTAAGGGTGAAGTAAAAATCAAGCTAGGCCCAGTGACGATGGTCTTTGGTGGTACCGCATCATTTGTAGATAAAGATGTCGCAAACCATCGCCTTGTTATTAATGCTTCTGGAAGTGAAACAAAAGGAACGTCAACAGCTCAAGCCACTGTCACCACCCAGCTCGTTGCTGAGAGCCCAACCCTTACCCGTGTTGATGTCAATACCGATCTTGCAATTACCGGTAAGCCAGCTCAATTTGGTCGTGGCGTGATGTCAGATGTTGCAGGTCGAATCATCGGCCAGTTTGCCGGAAACCTCGAAGGTGTTGTCGCCGCTGGCTCTGGTGCCAGTAACGCCACAATTTCAGATTCATCTGCAACTACTGCAGCCATGCCAGCGCCTGCCGCAGACGCAATTGACATGATGGAAGTAGCGGGTGGGGCAGTAGCCAAGAAGCTCATCCCAGTTGCCTTGGTTGCAGTTGCAGTTGTAGTTGCCTGGATACTGCTCAAGTAACCCAACAAAATAAGGGTTTACCAAACTCGGACTTTGCCTTCACCTCGCTAATGGGCCAATTTGCGCGCATAATTGAGTAACGAACTCGGGAGGTGTCCGGTGCCAAAGATTCTTGCTACACGTGTAGCTGATTTGAAAAAGTCACGAACTCCTTATGTTCATGCGCGCGTTGTTTTGGCTGAAAAACCAACTTCCGCAAAGCCAGGAGATGAAGCCCTGATTTTTTCTGATGGAACCATCGAAGGTTTCGTTGGAGGATCCTGCGCCGAATCAACCGTGCGAACTGAAGGCATGTCCGTTCTGGGTGACGGGCACGCATTATTGTTGCGGATTGCACCAATGCCCGAGCCAGATACCCAATCCGGAAAGCGCACCGTACATAACCCATGCTTATCCGGTGGAACCTTGGAAATTTTTTTGGAGCCTGTTATGCCTGCACCACTAGTTGCAATTTTTGGAGATAGCCCAATTTCAGGGTCACTCATCAAGCAAGGTCCAGGCGCCGGATATGAAATGGTCGAATGGGACAACTCAATTGATTTGACTAACACATTTGCCGTGATAGTTGCAGCGCACGGTCGCGATGATGAGACTATGTTGCTGGAAGCCGCAGTAACTGCAGGTGTGCCATATGTTGGATTGGTTGCAAGTCGCAAACGCGGAACTGCAGTTATTGAAATGTTGAATTTAACTGCAGATCAAAAGGCTTCGATTCATTCACCAGCTGGTCTTGATATTGGCGCCCGCACTCCTGACCACATTACACTTTCAATTCTTGCTGAGATGGTTCAAGCCAGCGCTAATGCAACTGAACCAAGAAAGCCTGTGCCAGTATGCGAAACTGCGATTGACCCAGTGTGCAACATGTCGGTGCCAATGGTTAAAGAATCTATTCATGCTGAATTTGGAGATACTACTGTTTGGTTCTGTGCCCCAGGTTGCTTAAAGGCGTACTCAGCTAATCCTGAATCGTTCCAGTTGGTTTAGAAATGACGAACTCCTTTGCGTCACCCAGTGAATTACAAACTGCGCTGGCACAGGATGGCTACTTAGCGGATGAAGGTTTAGCAACTGCGCTATTTGTTGCCATGTCACTGCCGCAACCGCTTCTACTCGAAGGTGAAGCAGGTGTCGGTAAAACCCAAGCTGCTAAATCTCTTGCAGCATTACTAAACACTCCGCTCATTAGATTGCAATGCTACGAAGGCATCGATGCCTCGGAAGCTTTGTATGAATGGAATTATCCACAACAGTTACTAGGTATTCGCGTGGCTGAATCTCAGGGCAAGTCACTTACTGAAGAATCACTTTTCACTCGGGATTATTTGATTGAACGCCCGCTAATGCAGGCAGTTGAACATCCCGGCCCAATGCCAGCAGTTTTGTTGATTGATGAAGTCGACCGTGCCGACGAAGAATTTGAAGCTTTCCTATTTGAATTACTTGCCGAGGGTTCGGTTACGATTCCCGAACTTGGCACAATTTTTGCAAAAATCCCACCAATAGTTATTCTGACTTCAAATCGCACGCGTGATTTGCACGATGCGCTTAAGCGTCGATGCCTTTATCACTGGATTGATTATCCAGAAATACGTCAGGCTACTGCGATTATTCGTAGTCGAGTTCCAAAAGCCACAGAGGATTTGACTGCTCAGGTTGCATCCGCAGTGCA
>JBEION010000049.1:0-6267 GCA_040377565.1 Candidatus Nanopelagicales bacterium
CCGGATCGGCCAGAGGTGAGCCTGAGTACCTTGCTTGGGCTGCTACTGGCGGGTGACCTGGGCACTCGATTGTCGATTGACACGTAACTACAGGCGAACCTTCGGTTCGATCCCGGTCGCCCGCGAGTTGAATCTTCGTGCGTAGCACGAAGCCATATACGAGCGGGTGACCGGGATCGAACCGGCATGGCCAGCTTGGAAGGCTGGGGCTCTACCATTGAGCTACACCCGCGATGCCAATCTTTCAATTGGACAGATTTAGAGTATCGCATAATTTCTACTAGAATCGAACAGCAAGATCGGGGCGTAGCGTAGTGGCTAGCGCGCCTGCTTTGGGAGCAGGAGACCGAGAGTTCGAGTCTCTCCGCCCCGACTCGTAGTTGTGGGGTCCGCCTTAATTTTTAGGGCGGGCTCTACACATCTAACGCCCTTATAAATAGGAGAGCCGTGAAAAGCGTCGTCGAGAATATTTCCCCATCCCGCATCAAGATCACGATCGAGATGCCGTTTGCTGATCTGCAACCGTCATTGGATTCTGCATATGCGCGCATTAGCTCTCAGGTAAACATCCCAGGATTTAGAAAAGGTAAGATCCCAACTCGCATTATTGACCAACGCGTTGGTCGAGGCGTAGTCCTTGAAGAAGCAGTCAACGATGCAATTCCTTCCGGTCTAGCTCAGGCAATGATCGAAAACAAGATTGTTCAAATTGGCCGTCCAGAAGTTGATGTCACAACACTTGATGAAGAAACCGGTTTGATTTTCACGGCTGAACTTGATGTTCGACCAGAATTTGAACTTCCAAAGTTTGACGCACTAAAGGTTGTCGTAGACAACGCAGAAGTAACAACAGACCAAGTTGAAGAACAACTAACAGGCCTACGCGGTCGCTTTGGCGCATTGAAAGAAGTTTCTCGTGCTGCAAAAGATGGCGACGTACTTCTAGTTGACCTAAGTGGAGATCACGAAGGTCAGGTCGTTGAAGAATTAGCTGCAACTGCATTTAGTTACGAACTTGGTTCAGATGACATGGTTCCAGGATTTGATGATGCAGTTCGCGGCGCAAAGGCTGACGAAGTTCGTCACTTCCTATTCACACCATCTGCTGGTCAGTGGAGTGGCAAAGGCATCACTGTTGAAGTAACGGTTAAGGCAGTTCGGGAGCGCGAACTTCCAGATGCTGATGATCAATTCGCACAGCTTGCAAGTGAATTCGACACCATCGGTGAATTACGCGAAGACATTCGCACTCGTCTTGGTCGCGTCCGCTTGATTGAACAGGCTTACCAGGCTCGCGATCTAACTCATGATGCACTTATGGAAGCTGTGAAGCTTGATCTTCCAGAGCGCACGATTCAGGATGAAATCGATGCCCACTTTGATGATGGACATGGCGACGAAGCTCACAAGGCTGAGTTCGAAACCAACACTCGCAGTGGCCTAAAGTCCCGCATAATTTTGGACAAGATTGCTGAAGTTGAAGACTTGCAGGTTAACGATGCCGAGCTATCTCAGTGGCTGGTTCAGGAAGCTCAGCGCTACAACATGGCTCCAGATCAGTTTGCTGATCAGCTAGTTCAGTCCGGACAGGTGCAAGGCGCAGTTTCTGAAGTTCGTCGCGCTAAGGCATTGGCTCATGTGCTGGAAAGCGTAAACGTTGTTGATAAGTCAGGGAACAAGGTTGACCTTGAATCCGTGCTTCGTGGCGATGAATCAGATGCAGACTTTGACGCTGATTTCGATGCCAGCTCAGATCAGGAAAACTTCGAGGCTGACGAATAGTCAGACTCGAAGCGAGTAAACACAGCGAGGCCGACGAATAGAACTGGGGGAGATCTAAGGATCTCCAACGCTAGGAGCGAACATGCCCATGTCGCCCCTGCCAATGTCGCCCCCACCCCTTAGTGTTTAGTTGTTACTAAACATTTAGGAGTATTTGTGAGCGGCATCGAGGTCCCGGGATTAACACTTCCGGAAGCACGCACCCCGTCCCCATCAGGTCAGCAATTTGGCGATTCGGTTTACCAGCGCCTTTTGCAAGACCGCATCATTTTCATGGGAACCCAAGTTGCAGATGAAATGGCAAATGCAATCTGTGCTCAGATTCTGTTGCTAGCCGCGGACGATCCTGAAAAGGACATATTCCTTTACATCAACTCTCCAGGCGGATCAATCAGCGCCGGTATGGCTATCTACGACACCATGCAGTTCGTAAAGAATGACATCGCAACTGTTGCAATGGGTCTGGCTGCATCCATGGGCCAGTTCCTACTTTGCGCCGGAGCTCCGGGCAAGCGTTACTCGCTGCCGCACGCTCGCATCATGATGCATCAGCCTTCTGGTGGCATCGGTGGTACCGCTGCTGACATCAAGATCCAAGCAGAGCAAATGAAATTTACTAAGGCAAAAATGGCTGAGCTAATTGCTGAGCACACAGGCCAAACAGTAGAGACGGTTACTGAAGATTCAGATCGCGACCGTTGGTTCACTGCAGAAGAAGCAAAAGACTATGGCTTCGTCGATCACGTGGTGCGCAGTGCGCGCGACGTGGCTGGCGAAGGCGGAACGGCATAAGGGGAGACTCACATGGATTATTCACCTCAATCGCGTTACATTCTCCCGAGCTACATCGAACGCACCCCACAAGGTGTTCGCGAGTACAACCCATACGCAAAGCTTTTCGAAGAGCGCATTGTTTTCTTGGGTGTCCAGATTGATGATGCTTCAGCAGATGACGTTATGGCGCAGTTGCTTGTGCTTGAGTCACTTGATCCAGAGCGTGACATCCAGATGTACATCAACTCTCCGGGTGGTTCTTACACAGCGATGACTGCAATTTACGACACTATGCAGTTCGTTAAGTGCAACGTGCAAACCGTATGTCTTGGACAGGCTGCATCTGCTGCCTCCGTGATTCTGGCTGCCGGAACTCCAGGTAAGCGTTTTGCGTTACCTCACGCACGCATCTTGATTCACCAGCCTTACACCGAAGGTGGCGGCCAGGGTTCTGACATTGAAATCCAAGCTAATGAGATCTTGCGTATGCGTGATGAAATGGAAGGCATCTTCTCTCATCACACTGGACGCTCGGTTGAGGAAATCCGTGTCGACATGGATCGAGACAAGATCCTTACTGCGCCTCAGGCCAAGGAATACGGAATCATCGATCAGGTGCTAACTAGCCGCGTTCCACTGAACAAATAGCCTTTCTGCTGGCGTGTACGCCAAGAGAAATGGCTTGTTTCAAGGTACTTTAGAAAGACGCTCGAAGTATCTGTCCACACTTATTCCCCCGGGAGGTGACCACTATGGCTCGTATCGGCGAAGGTGGCGACCTGTTGAAGTGTTCGTTCTGTGGCAAAAGCCAAAAGCAAGTCAAGAAATTGATTGCTGGCCCTGCTGTATACATCTGTGACGAATGCATTGACTTATGCAATGAAATCATCGAAGAAGAATTAGGCGAATCTGTAAACCTGGGTTGGGATGAACTTCCAAAGCCTCGCGAGATCTACGCCTTCCTTGACCAGTATGTAATTGGCCAAGAAGTGGCAAAGAAGTCACTTTCCGTAGCGGTCTATAACCACTACAAGCGAGTTCAGGCTGGCGCGAATGAATCTTCTCGCGAAGAAGGTGTCGAACTAGCTAAGTCAAACATTCTTTTGTTGGGTCCAACTGGATCTGGCAAGACACTTCTTGCTCAAACTTTGGCCCGCATGCTCAATGTGCCATTTGCAATCGCAGATGCAACCGCATTAACTGAGGCTGGCTACGTTGGCGAAGACGTAGAAAACATTTTGCTTAAGTTAATCCAGGCTGCTGACTATGACGTCAAGAAAGCTGAAACTGGAATTATCTACATCGATGAAATTGACAAAGTTGCACGTAAGAGTGAGAACCCATCGATTACTCGCGATGTATCCGGTGAAGGTGTTCAGCAGGCACTGCTAAAGATTCTTGAAGGCACTACCGCTTCAGTTCCGCCACAAGGTGGACGTAAGCATCCGCATCAAGAATTCATTCAAATTGATACCAGCAACGTTTTGTTTATTGTTGGTGGCGCATTTGCTGGCCTAGACCAGATCATTCGCCAGCGCGTAGGTAAGAAAGCACTTGGCTTCACCGCAAACATTGAACAAGAAGAAGTAAACGAACAAGACATCTTCTCGCAGGTAATGCCAGAAGATATGTTGAAGTTTGGAATGATTCCAGAATTCATCGGCCGTCTTCCAGTATTTACTTCAGTTGCCCAGCTTGATAAAGAAGCCTTAGTAGCAGTATTAACTGAGCCAAAGAATGCACTTGTGCGTCAGTACCAAAAGCTATTTGATCTTGATGGCGTAGAGCTTGAGTTCACCCCAGATGCACTTGAAGCAGTTGCTGAGCAGGCAATTCTTCGTGGCACTGGCGCTCGTGGACTTCGCGCAATCATGGAAGAAGTTTTGCTATCGGTTATGTATGACGTACCGAGCCGAGAAGACGTTGCCCGCGTAGTAATAAACAAGGAAGTTGTTGGCAAGCACGTTAATCCAACACTTATTCCGCGTGAAGCACCGGCTGCAAAGCGAATTCCAAAGGAAAAAACCGCTTAACGAATTAACTTTCGCTAGTTGGCGCGAGTTCGATCTCCAAAGAGATTGGGCTCGCGCTTTCTGCATATACAAAGTCTTTTTGAACTCGACCAGCTGCAGCCAAATCGCCGGCAACTAACTTTGCTTTCGCAATTTCCTCAGCAGAAGCACTGATGACAGCCTTAGTGATTTCAGCCTTCATAGAAACTTTGGCTTCACTCTTTGATTTACGAAGCTGGGACAAAATCTCGGCAGAAACCGCGAGCAACGAAGCATCTCCGTTGAATGCTCGCAATGACTCAGATGTTGGCCAACTTGAAGTATGAACCGAATTATCATGTGTCCAGGACCAAACTTCTTCAGTTACGAATGGCAAGAACGGTGCGAACAGTTTGATTAGAGTTTCTAGCGTGATTGTCAGAGCTGCACGTGCTGAAGCTGCGCCAGGCTCACCCGCAAGACCGTAGGAGCGATCCTTAACTAACTCAAGATGATCATCGGCGAATTCCCAGAAGAACTTCTCAGCCGCTTCCATTGCCTTGGTGTAGTTGAAGGCTTCAAATGCCTTAGTTGCTTCATCAACCACATCAGCCAATGCAGCAAGCAATGCTTTATCCAAAGGTTCAGTTACTGCTTCGGTTGGTGCGCTGCCTTGAAGTAAAACAAACTTGCTGGCATTAAGAATCTTTGTTGCTAGTCGACGACCAATCTTCATTTGGCCAACATCAAAAGCCGTATCTGTGCCAGGGCGACCGCTAGCAGCCCAATAACGCACGCCATCGCTGCCGTGCTCATCAAGTAGATCTAGGGGAGTAACAACATTGCCCTTGGACTTAGACATCTTTTTGCGATCTGGATCCAGGATCCAACCAGAAATCAAAGCATGCTTCCACGGCAACACTTTTTCTTCTAAGTGAGCGCGGACCACACTTCCGAACAACCATGTGCGAATGATCTCGTGCGCTTGCGGGCGAACATCAAATGGCCAGACTCGGTTCCAAAGATCTTCATCAAATCCCCAGCCACCTGCAATGTGCGGAGTCAGTGACGAGGTTGCCCAAGTGTCCATGACATCTGGGTCACCCATAAATCCGTTTGGAACTCCACGTTGGGCGTCGGTGTAACCAGCTGGTGCATCCGACGAAGGATCAATTGGAAGCAGCGCAGTATCTGGCACGAGTACTTTGTCCCAGATCGGATTGCCGTCTGCATCTAAGGCATACCAAACTGGAACTGGAACACCAAAGAAACGCTGGCGAGAAATTAACCAATCGCCATTAAGGCCTTCAACCCAATTCTGGTAACGAACTTTCATGTGATCTGGATGCCAAGTAATTTGCTGTCCGCTTGTAACTAATTCGGCGCGCAGATCTGCATCGCGGCCACCGTTACGGATGTACCACTGACGCGTAGTAACAATTTCAAGAGGCTTGTCGCCCTTTTCAAAGAACTTAACTGGATGAACAATCTGACGAATCTCGCCTTCGAGGTCACCGGATTCCCGAAGTAGTTCTGCAATCTTCTCTTTTGCTGAATGTGCAGTTAGACCAGCAAGTGCTGCGTAGGCGTTCTTGCCTAGATCTGACTTAATCCATTCTGGGACTTCAGTAATGATGCGACCATCCCAGCCAATGATTGGCCGAGTTGCTAATTGCAATTCGCGCCACCAAGTTACGTCCGTTGTGTCACCAAAAGTACA
>JBEION010000116.1:0-3906 GCA_040377565.1 Candidatus Nanopelagicales bacterium
CAACTATGGGTACTCGGACTGAATTCGAAGGGCTACTTAAGTTCCTAGGCAAAACCGGTGTGCGGCCACACATTCAACAGGTGTTCTCACTTGAGGATGCGAAACAGGGCTACGAACTTATGCATCAAGGCGATATTCAAGGAAAGCTTGTAATCGTTCCTTAATTTGTTGTTTTTCTTGGGATTTAACTTCTTAAATCTATTGAATCGACACGTCACTATGGCACGCTTGAGTTATGAGCAAATTAACGATTCCAAGCCTGCGTAGATTCAACCTAATTGCCGGCGTTGTGCACTTGCTGCAAATGGCTGCAGTACTAGCCCTGTCGACAGACTTCAGTCTTCCTGTTACGGCGACTTACATGGCTGGTCCGCCTGGATCCATCTATTCCGACCCAGTCGTTGTATTTGAAACACCGCTGGCACTGATGGTGGCACTATTCCTTGGACTATCTGCATTGGCTCATTTCATCGTGGCAAGCCCACAATTCTTTGGCCGATATGGCAAAGGCTTAGAAGATAAGCGCAACTACTTCCGTTGGGTTGAATACTCCATTAGTTCATCAGTAATGATCGTGCTGATCGCACAAATTACCGGCATTGCAGACATCACTGCACTTGTTGCCATCTTCGGCGTAAATGCATCCATGATTCTTTTTGGTTGGTTGCAAGAAAAATACGAACAGCCTGGAAACGGTGGCTGGGTTCCATTTATCTTTGGCTGCATCACAGGCATGGTTCCGTGGCTGGCTGTTGCGATTTACGTAATTTCGCCGGGTAACCCATCCGATGCAAGTGCACCTGCGTTTGTTTATGGAATCATCGTGACTATCTTCGTGCTGTTTAATTCATTTGCCTGGGTGCAATACAAGCAATACAAAGCCAAAGGTAAGTGGAGTAACTACTTACATGGTGAACGCATTTACATTGTGTTGAGCTTGGTCGCGAAGTCACTGCTAGCTTGGCAGATCTTCGCAAACACACTTATCCCTGTTTGATTCGTCCTGGCTTAGGCCAGAGTCGATAAGTGACGGTGCCCAAAACATCGTCGAATGGAATCAATCCATAAGACCTTGAATCTGTACTGACTAAATCATTGTCACCTTGCGCGAAAATGCCGTCAGCTTCGATTCGAATAATTCGTTTGATGTCGTATTGATTATTGCGTTTGAAAATCACAAGGTCACCAAGAACCATTGGGCCATCGTGCCGAATCAATAACCGCTCATCAGGTGCCAAAGTAGGAATCATGCTTAAGCCTGAAACCACTGCCATTCCGTAACGCATATTCCTATTGTTCCAGCCCTATTCTGCGGGCCGGAACCGGTGGAGGTAATCTTGTGGCAAGCGGGTATCCGCAATATCTTCGGAGGAATTATGAAGTTTTTCGCATCAACAATTGCAGTGAATGCTCACTGCGACCTACCTTGTGGCATCTACGATCCAGCTCAGGCTCGGATTGAAGCCCTTTCTGTAAAAGCCTGCATGGAGAAGTACCACGCATCCGATGATGCAGACTTCAAAGCCCGCGCAGTTGCAATCAAGGAAGAGCGCTCACACCAAGTTAAGGAACACCTATGGGTTCTTTGGACTGACTACTTCAAGGCTCCACACTTCGAAAAGTACCCAAACCTAAATGGACTTTTCAATGAAGCAACAAAACTTGCTGGCGCCGGTGGCACCAAGGGCACTAACGATGTTGCAGTTGCAGACCAGCTGATCGCAAAGATTGACGAAATTGCAGCAATCTTCGCCGACTCAAAGAAGTAAAACCTAACTTATGATTTCGGTGCGTGAGGCAACTCCTGAAGATGTCGCCCAAATGCACCAAATGATTAATGAGTTAGCAGAGTACGAAAAAGCTCCAGAAGAAGTAATCGCGACCGAACTTGACCTGATGAAGGCATTGTTCGGTCGCGATTTTTCTTCCCCTGAGTTCGACCAGCACGACAGCATTTCTACTTCAGGTTCGGCAAATACCCCTCATGGGCAACCCGCAGTTTATGCGTTTGTAATTGAAGATCCGAATGATTCCGATCAACTTGCTGGAATGGCAATCTGGTTTTTGAATTACAGCACCTGGGATGGCACACATGGCGTCTATCTTGAGGACTTATATGTGCGACCACAATTCCGTGGTCAAGGTATGGGTAAAGCGCTGATGAAGCGACTGGCTCAAGTGTGTATCGATAACGACTACTCGAGATTCCAATGGTGGGTTTTGAACTGGAATCAACCAGCCATCGAGGTTTACCGCGCTATGGGAGCAAAGGCTATGGACGAGTGGACGGTTTATCGAGTCTCTGGCCAGGAACTTAAAGATCTCGCCAGCGAATAGTTAGGCGATCACCCGTTGCGACTGTGAAATAGGTTAACGTCGTAATGTGAACACAATTGATTTAGCCGTTCCGGCTACCCCAGAGTATGTCGGATTGATTCGAAGCGCTGCAGCACACATTGCAGCGCATGCCGACTTAACCATTGATGCCATTGATGATTTGCGATTGGCCGTTGATGAGGCATTCGCAGTTCTGATTGCGCACAAACCGGACTCCGGTGTTGTAACCATTAAGTTCCAGATTCACTCCGAGCGATTAGATATTGAACTTACTGGCCCAGCCGGAAGTCCCCCACCAGATAAAACTTCGTTTGCTTGGACAGTTCTAAGCGCCTTGGTGCACGAGGTTTCCGCAGACACTTCACCGGCAGGTTTAGTGACTCTGTTGCTAACTGCCAAAGTGGTGGCTAGTGCCTAAAAACGACTTACGATCAGCTGATCGTGAGATGTTCGAGCAACTTGCAGCTCTAGAAGCAGGTACCAGTGAACACGAGGCGCTTCGTGCTGCGCTGATTGAACGCCATTTACCTTTGGTTACATTCATGGCACGAAAATTTGCTGATCGTGGCGAACCTCTTGATGATCTGATTCAAGTCGGCACCATCGGCTTAATCAAGGCAATCGACAGATTTGAAATTTCTAAAGGATTCGAATTCTCGACTTTTGCAACCCCAACCATAGTTGGTGAAATAAAGCGTCACTTCCGAGATAAGACCTGGGCAGTTAGAGTGCCTCGAAGACTTCAAGAATTGGGCGCATCGGTAACTAAGGCAACCACTGAGTTGACCCAGAAATTAGATCGGTCACCGACCCCAAAGGAAATCGCTAAACATCTAGGGATAACTGTTGATGATGTTGCTGAGGCATTGGAATCGAATGCGGCTTATTCAACGGTCAGTTTGGATGTGACCTCTGAAACTTCTACAAGCATTGGTGAAACGTTTGGCGCTTTAGATGAAGCACTTGAAGGGGTTGAATACCGCGAATCTCTAAAACCGTTACTCTCACAACTGGACGACCGTGAGAAAAGAATTTTGCAAATGCGGTTCTTTGACAACTTGAGTCAAAGCCAAATTGCAACTGAGCTTGGAATTTCTCAAATGCACGTATCGAGAATCTTGAATAAAGTACTAACTCATCTTCGAGAAGGTTTAATCAGCGGTTAATTACTGCTGTGGCGTTCTGAGTAACGCCACAAACCCTCCTAAGCCAAATGCAGTAACAATAACTCCGAGAACTTTATAGATCATTAAGGTGCCACTAAACAATGTGTATCCCGCGATTCCAATGAATAGCTGCAGCAGATAAAACGGAGTGCGAGCCCAGTTTTGTTGCTTTGAAATTCCGCGAGTGCAGGCAGCTAGTGATGCAGCGAAAATTGTGTAAATGATGAATTGCACAAGAGGTGATCCGACTGAGCTATGGTCCACGGTGCCCTTGATGACAATGGAAAGCCCATAAAGGAATATGGCTGCAGATTCAATTGCGCCAATGGCTAAAGTTAACTTCTTCACATAACAACCATATCGGATTCCTTAAACTTCGCAGATAGAGTTGAGGCATGCGGGC
>JBEION010000139.1:0-3439 GCA_040377565.1 Candidatus Nanopelagicales bacterium
AATTGACTAACGACATCGCAATAGCAAAACCAACGGCAACACCAAAGTACTTTGCAACATCACCGTCGTTTAGACGGTAACCAAGAATCAAAATTGCGCTTGCAATAATTCCTGTGATGTTGTTCAAGCGAACTGAAGTTCCATAACGAGGATTAGTAAATCCGATCCAACGCGGACCAGCACCATCAAAACAAGCCGCAGCTAAATTGCGATTGGTTGACATCAACCAAGTCACGCCAGATGCAAAAACCGCAATGATGATTAGCACGCCAGCAAAGGCTCCAAGGTAACTACCGGCGCCACTTAATGTAACCGTGCCATCTTCGGCGATACTGCCGCCATAAACCGTGAAAGCTGACTTCAAGGCATCAACGATTCCAGTTAGACCATTTACCTGACCAATTGGTAGCACCAAAAGCACTGTCAGGATTGGAATACCGTAAAGCAACATCGCTAACGCAGATGTTCTAAACGCGGCGTAAGGCAAGTCGCGCTTAGCATGAGTCATTTCATCACTAGCTGCACTTACATTCTCTAAACCTAGAAATGCAAACAGAATGATTCCGATAGTTGCAAGTAACCCATCAAAGCTCAAGCCAAAGTCAGAGAACACAACACCACGAAGACCATTTGCAATTCCAAAGACAATGACCGTGATTGTGAAAAACGGAATCAAAATCAAACGTGAGAGGCCGCCTAAAATTGGCACCCACTTACCAACTTTGAAGGAAAGGTTGGCGGCAATGATTCCGATCCAGATGAAGGCAAGAGCGAATCGATAGAACGAGAATTGTGACATCTGAGTGCCGGACATGAAAAAGGTTTCGGCGGTTGCAACTGCCACAAATGCCAGGATGCCACCAAACCAAATCGGGCTCTTTAGCCAACTGATTACGGCAGCTATAGATCCAGTTAGGTGACCGAAGGCCAAGCGAACCCATAGGTAAGGCCCACCTTGAGCGGTGAAAGCTGCACTCAACTCAGCTATAACCATCGAGGCTGGAATTAGAAAAACGATAGCAAGTACGGCCATCCAGGAAATTGCCTCTGGGCCGGCTGCGGCCACAACACCTATGGTGTCTAAACCAATAACTGAACAGATCGAGAAGAAAAGAACTTCCTTGCGACCAAAGCTCTTCCGAAGTTTCGACTTCTCAGCCAAGTAATCGCTGGTCAAATCCAGCGCATTAGCTGACTGACTTTTTTGTTGTGCAGATTCGTTTTCCATAAGAAAAACCTAACGTGTGCAATATCTATGCAGGTCAGTAACCCAACGTTATTTCCAGGATCTTGCAGTTTTCCTGACAATTACTGCGGTTTAAGCCGTTTCCTCGTCAGGGTCCGAAACAAGTCCTAATTGCGTTTCATGAGTTGCATACTTTGATTCCCGTAAATCAACTTCAACTTTTTCCGGAGCAGGTAGCTCGTCAGTAAACCGACCAAGTTCTTCCACGGCCTTAGCTTTTGGCATAACCGAACGATCGAATGAACCAACAGCATTGTTGTAAGTGTCCATGGAACGTTTTAAGTTGTCGCCAACTTTGCTGAAGTGATTAATGAAAGTGATTAAGCGGCCATATAGATCGCCTGATTCTTTAATCATTTCTTGCGCATTGCGAACTTGGGTGTCTTCCTGCCACAACATCGCAATCGTGTTCAGGGCAATCACAAGTGATGTCGGTGATGTCAGCACAACTTTGGCCTGCGCTGCATCTTCGATCAAGTTTGGATAAACCTCAAACGCTGCAGCCAATGATGATTCGGTTGGAATAAACATAATGACGTAGTTAAGTGATTCTTTATCGTCAACGTAGTTACGGCTTGCAAGAGCTTTGATGTGACCTTTAAGTGCGTTGGCGTGCGCATCAAATAAAGTTTTGCGTCGATCAACATCAACTTCATTAATCGCGTCAAGGTATGAATTCATCGGCGCTTTACTGTCAACGTAAAGTACGCGATTGTTTGGCAGATGAATTGTTACGTCAGGTCGACCGGAACCATCGCCGACTTGCTGCTTTTGTTCATCGAAGGAAACGTGTTCAGACATACCAATCATTTCGATGATTCGACGCAACTGAAGTTCACCCCAACGACCACGCGCATCATTGCGGCGAAGTGCACTGGAAAGATTTGTAGTTTCAGTTCGCAAAGTGTCAAGCAACCCAGTTGTGTTTGTAACTTGCTGATCTAATCTGGCGTAAGCATCTGCCCGCTTAGTTTCTAAGTCACCGACTTTTGCATCAAGTGCTTTCAAACTTTCGCCAAGTGGCTTGATAATTTCCTGGATCGATGCAGACGCAGCTCTTGATTGCTCGGCAACTGAAGCGGTAGTTGTTTGCAATCTTGCTTCAGTTGATGTTTCTAACATCTGTGCAGTAGTCAAATACTGTTCACGCGCAGCATCAGCGACCTGTTGGCGGATGTCTTGCACGGATAAACCGCCTTGATTCTTCATGGCCCGACTCACAACGAGTCCGACAATGGCAGCAGTGGTTAGAGCAGTGACTACAACAATGACAATTAAAGAGGTAACGTCCATGAGGTAAGTCTCCCATTGGGCAGTGACAAAACCCTGAAAACCGCATGACGATTAGGTTTTGCGCCCTTTCTCGCCTACCGTTAGTACATTCCCCAAAGAAGGTTTTAATGTCCACTCCCTCAAGTCCTAAGAAAAAGCCGCGCGCCCGAAAGCTAGAACGAGACCGCGCCCGCGATACCGAATCCAAGCCAAAAGCCGGATCGCCTCGCCATGCTGCCGCAAAAACAACTGCTGCCAAGAAGCGCGCCAAGCCAAAATCTAAGGTGGCAAAAGCCGAATCCCGTGCACCTCGCGAACCTCGCGACCCAGACGCCCGTAGTCGCGCTGAATCTCCACGCGCGGAAGTTCGTGGCGCCAAGCGCAGTAATGATGTTTGGAATCCTTCGGGCAAACCACAACGTAAGGGTGGCGAAAAGCCAGCGGGAACTCGCGCTGCTCGCGACCGTTATGAAGATGACCGTCCAGCCCGTGCGCCCCGTAAGTACAACGACGAAGCACCGACTCGCGCACCACGCACTCGTCGTGACGATGCACCATCAAGTCGTCCACCACGTTCATATAAAGATGACGCTCCAGCACGTGCGCCACGTGCTCGCCGCGATGATGTAGCGCCAAGTCGCTCGCGTCGTGATGAAGCTCCAGCTCGCGCGCCTCGTAAGTACAACGATGAGGCTCCTACACGCGCGCCTCGTAAGTACAACGACGATGCACCTACTCGCGCACCGCGCGCTCGCCGTGATGACGCACCAACTAGTCGCGCACCACGTACATATAGAGATGAAGCTCCAGCTCGCGCACCTCGCACCAAGAGTGAAGAAGTATATGCACCAAAGTCTCGCTTGCCACGTGAGAAGCCCTCGACTGAACGCGTAAGCAGCAAGAGCGCAATGTCAGAAGACT
>JBEION010000286.1:0-1597 GCA_040377565.1 Candidatus Nanopelagicales bacterium
AATGGTGTTGTTGGAATCAAGCCAACCGTTGGCTCAGTCTCTACTGCTGGAGTTGTGCCAGTGAGTTTGAGTCAAGACGTGCCTGGTCCATTAGCAAGAAGTGTTGAAGATGCAGCAATGTTGCTCGAGGTATTGAGTGGCCAATCTGGACTCGCTGATTTATGCAATAACGATGAGCCACTTCGCATTGGCGTTGTTAGGGCTTGGATGACTAGTCATGATGGTGCCAATAAGTTGTTTGAAGAAACGTTGACAAAACTTTTCGATGCTGGCATCGAATTGATTGAAATAGATATTCTGGAAATGCCCGAACAAGCTGGGGATGATGAAGGCGTTGTTCTATTTCATGAACTACTTGAAGATTTATCTGAATACTTGAGCGAGCGCGCAGGTATTGGCGTTAAATCACTTGGCGAAGTTGTGGAATTCAATAAACAAAATTCTGATAGTGAACTCTCGCATTTTGGGCAAGAGTATTTTGATTTAGCTCTAACCACTGGTGGACGGAATGCTGAATACCAATCAGCTCGTGAGCGAAATCTAGACTGGGCAATCAATCAAGTGCTATCCCCCGCACTAGCTGACGTAGATGTGTTGGTTGGAATTCCTTACGCACCTGCCTGGATTTCCACTCTTGGTCAAGGTGATGATTTTGGAAATGCCAGTTGGATGACACATGCTCCAGCCATTGCCGGTTGGCCGCTTGGTTCGCTCCCAATGGGATTAGTTGATGGATTGCCAGTAGGACTAGGCGTAGCTGCTCGCGTTAACGATGAAAAGGGTTTAGTTCGAGCAATGGCAATAATTGAAAGAGTTATCGACTTGGGAGAATTCCGACCGAGTTTTATTCGTTGATAAGTACGTTCAACGCGTAATGTGCCATGGCATCACGTTGAAATGGTGCCAGCTGTGGATGAATTCCATTAAATCGTTCTAGGAAATCTGGGCTTTCGTTATACATATCTCCCAGTGCTACATAAGCCTCTGCAGTTGGGCTCCAAAATTGCAAAACCCAGCGAAAGTGATCTGCAATTACTTCTTGAGTTCGAGCATCTTCTGGTTCAACGCCTGCATCAATTAACTCAACTAAGCGGGAATCGATCTCGGCTAATTCTTTTTGAATTAGTGCGCCGTCTTCCTTCGACCAACCTGACATGCGCTGCTTTGACTCGGCAACATGGCTAGCAGATTCTGGATACTTTTCAATTAATTCGCGTTCCCACTTTTCCTGTTGCGCAGCGTCAGCACCTTCAAAAACTTCGGAAGCCTTCATAGAAAACTACTATTCCGAAACGCCAAGTTTTTCGAAAAGTAATTCTCGAACCCGAGCAGCATCCGCTTGACCACGAGTTGCCTTCATGACAGCGCCAACAACTGAACCAGCCGCGGCAAGCTTTCCGGACTTGATGGTTTCAGCGACAGCAGGATCTGCAGCTAAAGCTTTATCAATTGCCGCAAGCAGTGGACCGTCATCGGACACAACTGCCAGGCCACGAGCCTTAACAATCGCATCGATATCACCTTCGCCAGCAATTACACCTTCGAGGGCTTGACGTGCCAACTTGTCATTGAGCGATCCTGCGGAGATTAATTCTTC
>JBEION010000265.1:0-1904 GCA_040377565.1 Candidatus Nanopelagicales bacterium
CAGACCAACGAGCGTGTGGACTTTAGTAATTAAGGTTGCTCCAGAGTTCACTGAATGGGCGCAGTACTTCGCGGCCGGTGCAGGTAAGCGGGCTGCTGCTGAAGTCGGTCTTGGCGGCGCAGTCACACCACGGGAAGCAGACGACTTAGTTCGAGATGCACATGAATTCATTGATTTAGTTTCCGAAAAGCTTGGCGTCTCAAGGCAACTTACTTTGCCAACCAATGTCGCTGCGCAAGCTGTGATTCCAAATAATGTAATTCCACTAAAACGCCGTACTGCAGCGACCACTAAGTAGGTTGCAAAGCAAGTTATGGTTCAAGACTTTATTCATCTGCATGTGGCATCAGCACTATCGATGCGTTATGGCACAAGCACGCCTCAAGACTTGGTAGTTCGCGCAGCTGAATTTGGTCAAACTGCACTGGCGTTAACAGATCGAGAAACAGTAGCTGGCGCAGTCAGTTTTATTCATGCCTGCGCTAGCGCAAATGTTTCACCAATCCTTGGCGTTGATATCGCACTAGAAACGCCACAGCCATACTTGCCAACTCCAGCACATGGGGGAAAGTGGGTTAAACCAGAGCGACCACGAATAACTCTGTTAGCGCACGACAAACTCAGTTGGGCTGGTTTGTGTGCTGTTATTACGGCAACTCATAGAGACTCTCGAGAAGATCCCGAAATTGATCGGCAAGAATTGTTACGGCTGGCTGGCGAACATGGATTAATTGCATTACTAGGACCACGATCTGACGTTGGCTACAACATCCTTAATCGCAGACCAGATCGAGCTTTAGATCATTTGCGAACTTGGCAAGATCATGGCGTTCGGACTTACTTAGAAATTGCTACTCATCATCAGAATCCAGATGGTTCAAATCTTTCAGACACTTTCGCAGCTCGAATGTTGCAGTGGGCGATTGTGCATAGAACTCAAGCGGTTCTAACGAATCTGGTTAGGTATCGCGATCCTAAAGATTCTCGAATCGCAGATGTACTTGATGCTTCCCGTCGACAGGTTGCGCTATCAAATCAACCCACAACCAGCCAAGCATTCTTGGCTTCAAGCCAGCACATGAACGCTATTGCGCAGCGAGTTTCCAGCTTGGTTGGTGATCCTCGGGACATTGGTCAAGCGTTACTTCGGCAAACTGTGGCACTTGGTCAAGAATGTGTGATCGATCCACAAGCAGATCTGGGAATGAATCAGGTTTACGTTCCAGAGTTATCAAAGTTATTGCCAGGTGAAACTCGTAGCGCAGACAGCATTTTGCAAGAACGATGTGAAGTTAGTTTTTCCAACTATTTAACTGACAATGCCGTTACTCGCAACGACGATCTTCGCGCCACTCGAGAGCGCTTGGATTCTGAGTTATCGGTAATTAAACAAATGGGTTTGGCCGGGTACGTGTTAACAGTTGCTCAAGTTGTGGACATGATTCGAGCTATGAAAGTTCGAGTCGCAGCTCGCGGTTCAGGGGCTGGAAGTTTCATCAACCATTTGTTAGGAATCTCTGGGGTAGATCCGATCAAACACAATCTATTAATGGAACGTTTTGTTTCCACACTTCGCCCAGGTTTGCCTGACATTGACATTGATGTTGAGTCAGATCGAAGAATCGAAATCTATCAAGCGATCTTTGATCGATTCGGAGATCAACGAACGACTTGCGTTTCGATGCGCGAAACTTATCGAGTCCGGCATGCGATTCGCGACGTTGGCGCAGCCATGGGTATGCCGCCAGGAGAGATAAATACGTTTGCTAAATCTTTCCCACACATCAGAGCCCGTCATATCCGAAGTGCTTTAGCAGATTTGACTGAACTTCGACGAAGTGGAATTGGGGTGCGAGCGGCTCGAGGCGATCTAGACCAATTCTTAGACTTAGTCGAAGGACTAG
>JBEION010000097.1:0-4189 GCA_040377565.1 Candidatus Nanopelagicales bacterium
ATCCAACAACAGGCATTGTCACATTCGCTGCAGATCCAGGCGCAACTTCTGCTCCAAAGACTCCAATTACTTACCGCGTCACTGACGTAACTGGCCAAAGCGCAACTGATACTTTGACCCCGATCATCCCACCACCACCGGTTGCAGATGATGAAACAGATACGGTGCCTTTTAATAGTGCAAAGCAAATTGATGTCCTTAGTGGCGATACCGCGGGTGATCCTTCTGCTCCACTTGTTCCAGCAACGTTAAAGCTCTGCGACCCTTCAACTTCGCCGCCACAAACTGGAGCTACTTGCGCTGCTGACGAGATAACTATCGCCAACCAAGGCACTTACAAAATCGTTAATGGCAAAGTTGAGTTCACTCCAGTGACTGGATACAGCGGTTCCGTAACCCCAATTGACTACATCGTCAAAGACTCACTTGGTCAGATTGCGCAAGGAACTATAACTTTAAGCGTTCCAATTCCTCCGGCTCCAATTGCAAAGCCAGATGTTACAAGCGGTCCTTGGAATCAGCCACAATCGATCAACGTTATCGATAACGCCTTGGGCACCACCGGAGATGACATTGTTGGTACTGGAGCAAGCTTTATCCCAGCATCATTAGTGCTTTCTTGCGGCGGGGCAGCCAATTGCTCAACCGCAACTGTTAATGGAAAAATCGAAGTTACGATTGCAAGCCAAGGAACTTACAAGCTTGGTACTAACGGGGAAGTAATCTTTACCCCAGTTTCTACCTTGATAACTTCTGCTACTCCTGTGACCTATACCGTGACTGATAACTCAGGTCAAAGCGCAACTGCCACTTACACACCTACCGTCACTGCCCCACCTGTTCCAACGGCAACTCCTGACACGGTTGAGCTTTTGCCAGGACAATCAAAGGCTTTTAGCTCTATCTTTGATGGCCAAACTGGAGATAACGATCCAGCTCTTGCAACAAAGGGCGCAGGCGCACCAGATCTAACGAACTCAACTGTTTGCATCATCGATCCAGTAACTTCTGTTTGCGATACCGATGGCATTGTCACCATTGCTGGCCAGGGAACTTACACGCTTAACCCAACAACTGGAATCGTCACTTACGCAGCGCTTTCAATTGCAACACCTGGTGCTAAAACTCCTGTCACATACAAGATCACTGATGATCTAGGACGTTCGGTAACTTCAACACTGACTCCAACAATTACGCCACCACCAGTTGCAAATCCTGACTTCTCAACAGGTGTTCAGGGTGCGATCCAAACTTTGTCTCCAGTTGGTAATGACCGTCCAGGCGGGGGAGCTTCAACTGAACTATTCCCTGATACTCGAGTCCAGGTTCCAAGTGGCATTTTCTTGTGCGCTGCTAACCAGCCACCACCTGACTGTGCGGCAACAACTGTTGAAGTTTTTGAAAATGGCGTAAAACTTGGTGTACTCACAGTTGCAGCAACTGGTCTTGTTACCTTCACTCCAGAGCCAAACTTCATTGGAACCACACCAGCAATTGGTTACCAGCTTCCAGATAACTTAGGCCAAAAGGCTTACTCAACAATCACGATCACTGTGCTGCCACCGCCAGCCCCATCGGCAACCATTGACACCGGCTCGTCTGAGTACAACAAGCCAGTAACGCTTAAGCCTTGGATGAATGACTCTGCTGGCGCTGTTCCAGATGGATCAAGTGTGGCTGCCCCAAGTTTGATGGCAACATCAATCAAGCTTTGTGATGACAACTCAACATTTGTTGCAATGTCTGGAACTCCTGCTGATTGCACTGCAACCAAGGTGAGAACTGTTGAAGGAACTTACGAAGTTAATGCCACCACTGGTGAAGTTGTCTTCACACCGGTTAATGGTTTCACTGGCACAGTTAAATACCCACCGACTTACCAGATCTGGAATAACTGGACAGGCTCAGGTGGCGCTAAGTCAGCAACTGCGCTGTTGGTTCCAACCATTGCACCACCGGGCGCGCCTGCTGCAACTGTTGACATTACAAAGACAAAGCCAGGAACTTCCGTTGTTCTAAACCCAGTCTCAAACGATAAGCCAGGAACAGCAGCGCTAGATCCAACAACGATTCGACTATGCGGCGCTGGAGAAATTTCCCCAGCTTGCACCCAGATGTCGGTAACAACTCTTGATGGACTCTATGTTGTTGAGCCAACAACAGGTCAGGTCACTTTCACACCGCGTGATGGTTTCACCGGTCAAGCCACAATCCCTTACATCATCAAAGATGGCCTGGGAATGATGGCAAATGCCAACTTGATTATCACGGTTGAAGACACAGCAGTAGTACCAGTCGTTAAGAAGACCAAGGTTGGCCTTGCTAAGACTGGTGGCGCTCGACCTGATCTAATGCTTCTGCTTGGCATCTTGGCATTGGTTGGCGCAGGTGGGCTTCGTGTTGCTAGCCGTAAGCGATAGTAGTTCGCCAACAGTTTGGTCTAAGTCAAGAGTGACTCATGGCATTTGATCGTATTCAATTCGACCCAAACTCGGTTCCATTGCGCTCTGACCTACGCGTCCTTGCAACAATCAGATTTCCCGGTGAACCCGATCGCTCCATCTATTTAGATTCCAATGGACCCAAAGAAGGCGTTAAACGCTCCGATTACATCTCGGAAACAAACGAACCCCAGCTATTCAAACAAGATGACGTTTCAGTGGTTTCCAACTGGCCAAGGTTTGGCGGCCCTCACATAGTTGTGTTGCCAGAAGGTCAGCGACTGTTACTAGGACAGCTTGCTGAAGGCGTAACCGTTGATGTGGCATTGTGGCGCAAATTCATCATGGCCCAAACTTTTTCAAATCGAATTTTGGTAGCTGCAACTGGTAACGGAATTGCGGCATTCCAACCACGACCTGGAACGGTGACGACTCCAAAAGCTGATCCAATTGAACCCGTAGTTCCAGTGATTGCCGCAGTGTCGGTTTCGCCCCCTTATATAGAGGTACCAATTGAGCCTGAAAAATTTTCGATTGAGCCTGAAAAACTTGAGGATATCGCCAACAAAAACACGGAAATTGAACCAGCAGTTGAGTTTGAATCCGAGCCTGGACCAGAGCCTGTTGAGCCGGTCGCTCCCGTTGTAATCAAGAATGAGAAAACTAGAAGTCCAAAGTCAGCAAAGATTCTGAATGCACTTTCCGATGTGCTCATAACATTTGCAATCTTTGCCATTATGTTTGCTGGATACCAAACCGTGTGGTCAATGTATGTCTCGCAGTCAAACGTCGCTGAGGCAAAAGCTGAAGTGCAATTGAAATGGACTGAAGCCCCTGCTGCAGAACCAGAACTTCATAAAGGTTTTGCTCTCATCTACATTCCACGCTTAAAAGATAGAGTTTGGGAATTGCCGATCACGCGAGGCGTAGACCCTGACGATTTGATTTCTGGTCTTGGACATTACCCAGACAATGCCTTGCCTGGCGAAAAGGGAAATTTCGCCATGGCTGGTCATCGTGCAACATATGGTGAACCGCTTGCGAATATCGATCAACTGCGACAAGACGATGAAGTAATCATTCAGACAGCAGGCAATTGGTATGTCTACAAATTAGTTCTTGATGAAATCGTTGAGCCAGATGCGATGTGGGTTTTGGATCCGAACCCTGGTGGAATCGTAAACAAAACTGGCGTGGAAGAAATGATCACGTTGACTACATGTCATCCACGCTGGGGTTCAACAGAGCGCTGGATTTGGTGGGGAGTGCTAACTGAAGTTCGCCCATATGATCAAGTTCCAGAAGCGATTACTGCGGCACAAGAAGGCGCGGTGCAATAGATATGTATTCCTGGATTTGGCGCAAGCTGCCGGGTGGAAAGCTTGCCAAGACTTTCATCGCAATTGTGTTGCTGGCTGCGCTTTCGCTCTTTATGTTTACGATCGGTTTTCCAGCAATCGTGCAGTTTTTCAATGTTGATCAAACAACAATCACTGAATAAAAATGGCGGTATCGGTGGGAACCGTCGCTTGCTAGCGCAAGCTCCTCCCAAATCCCAGTATTACGAAAAAGAAAATGTCTTAACCAAATGGTTAAAACATTTTCTATGGCGGTATCGGTGGGATTTGAACCCACGGTGCGCTTGCACGCACACAACTTTTCGAGAGTTGCACCTTCGGCCGCTCGGACACGATACCGAGATCAAGATTACTTGTTATTGAGACACATTAGAAATCGTGCAATTAACG
>JBEION010000035.1:0-7407 GCA_040377565.1 Candidatus Nanopelagicales bacterium
GACATTGATCGCGCTCACATCATTCATCCATACTTACCAAAGTCCACAACTGAGCGCGTAATCATGGCTCGTGGTCAAGACTGTGCGCTTTGGGATACCGATGGTAAGGAATACCTAGATGCCACAGGTGGACTTTGGTTGGCACAGATTGGTCACGGTCGCGATGAGGTAGCTGCAGTTGCTGCGGAACAAATCTCAACTTTGGAATACTTCACCAGTTTCTGGGAGTTCAGCAATGAACCCGCAATCCGGCTAGCTGCAAAGCTTGTTGAAATTTCTCCAGAAAATATCAACCACGTGTACTTCACCAGCGGTGGATCCGAAGGTAACGAAGCGGCTATAAAGATGGCTCGCTACTTCCACTACCGAAAAGGCGAAAAAGATCGCAACTGGATTCTGGCTCGTGATAAGGCATATCACGGTATTGCCTATGGTGGTGGCACGTTATCCGGCTACGACGTTTACCATGATGGCTTTGGCCCAATGATGCCAAACGTTCACCACTTAACGACTCCATGGCCTTACCGCCAGGAGCTTTACAACGGGCAAGATCCAACTGACTTTCTGATTAATGAATTAGAAGAAACCATCGCTCGGATTGGTGCCAACAAAATTGCAGCTATGGTTGGCGAGCCGATCATGGGTGTTGGCGGCATGCTGGTTCCACCAGATGACTACTGGACGCGGGTACAAGAAGTTCTGCGCAAACATGGAATCCTTTTGATTTTTGATGAAGTGGTTACTGCCTACGGACGCGTTGGTGAATGGTTTGCTGCCCAACACTTCAATGTGCAACCAGACATCATCATCACTGCGAAGGGAATTACTTCTGGCTACATTCCACTTGGCGCAGTTTTAACAACTGATGCAGTTGCGACCGAACTTGAAAAAGATTTTGGCTTCCCAATGGGCTACACCTACAACGGTCATCCAACCGCCGCTGCAGTAGCACTTAAGAATCTTGAAATTATTGAAGAAGAAGGACTGCTGGAAAAGGCCAAGAAGATGGGTCAATACCTGCACGAAGGTTTGCGCACTCTCTTGGATCTACCAATTGTCGGCGAGGTTCGCTTTGTTGGCATGATGCATGCGGTAGAACTTGTAACAGATAAGGAATCTCGTACTCCACTTCCGATGCTGCAACCAATGTTGCCGGATGTGATCCGACGAGAAGAAGGAGTTATTGTGCGTGACTGTGGACATAACTTAGTTCTTTCCCCACCACTCATAATGACTGAGGCAGAAGCTGATCGCATGGTTGAAGCTATGCGAAAAGTTCTGGAACGGACTACTCCAGATGGAGTAATTCATTAGCAGCAAGGAAAGGGTCAATATGTCTCAAACGGTTAATAGGCAACAGACTGCACTAGCGGTCGAGCAAGAGAAGAAATTAGTTAAGTCGTTACGGCGCTCTGACATAGTTTTGTTTATTGTTGCCGCTGTTATTGCGCTAGACACTATTGGAACCATAGCATCGGGTGGACTTGAAAATCTATTCTGGGGCGCGTTTATGGTTTTAACTTTCATGATTCCATTTAGCATGATTTTTGCCGAGACTGGTGGTGCCTTTCCGCAAGAAGGTGGGCCATACCAATGGGTTAAATTCGCTTATGGCCGGTTAACTGCTGGCATTACAAGTGTCTTGTACTGGATTACAAATCCAATTTGGCTGGGTGGGACTCTAGTCCTGGTTGCTAACGAAGCATTTAATGCCTACGTGTTTGATTTATCAACGAATGCTACTTTGGACTGGATTTTTAAACTTTCATTTGTTTGGATCGCAATTTTACTTGCAATTGTGAGCCTGAAAACTGGAAAGATTTTCGTTAACGTCGGCGCCTGGGCAAAACTTATTGTCTTGATGTCACTAGTGGGTACCACTGTCATTTATGGTTTCAAAAATGGGTTCCAGGGTCTTGACCTTGGTGGCTTATCACCATCACTCGGTGGATTCTTGGCGGTAGCACCAGTGCTTGCATTTGCATATGTTGGTTTTGAGGCACCTAATGCTGCCTCCGAAGAGATGTTTGATCCCGCAAAAGACACCGCACCGGCAATCCGTCGCGGCGCAACAATTGCAATGCTCGCTTACTTACTGCCAGTTCTTGCTATTTTGCTTGTAATTCCAGCAGACCAAGTAGCTGGTGTAGATAGCTTTATGGGAGCAGTCGCAACAGTATTTGCAGGCGTATTCGGGTCTGCAGCAAATACCTTGCTGTCAATTACTGCACTACTTTTTGTTTACGCATTACTAAACCAAGGTAGTTCATGGATGATTGCTACTGATCGTATTCAAGCCATGGCAGCAGCTGATGGAACATTCTTCGGCGGATATTTTGGCGAGTTTAACGAAAAACTAGGCACACCACTTCGCGTTAACATACTTTCTGGAGTTATGTCTACCGTATTCGTAGTGGCTGCAACGCTATTGGTTGAAGGTGACGCGGCAGTGCTCTTTAGTGTTGTGCTATTTTGCGCAATTTCCACGCTGCTAGTTTCTTACTTAGCAATCATTCCAGCCCTTATGAAGTTGAAGCGAATATATCCTGATGTTCCGCGGAGTTACAAAGTTCCTGGTGGATCCAGAGGCTTCCACATTCTAGGAAGTTTGGTAATGGCCTACATAGTTATTGGATCTATTGTGGCGCTGTTCCCAGGTACTTTGGAAACAACATTGGGTATGGAATATGACTACGCCGATATTTGGGGAACAACGCAAGGCGCAGTTTTGGGCTTCACGCTTGGAACTTTCGTAATCGTTGTTTTGATCGGAGTTGCCGGCTACCTCGGTGCTGGAAAAGTTCGCAAGAATCTAGCTGACTAATTACTAGGCGACCGGCAATCCCCCTTGGGGTTGCCGGTCGTTGCTATTTCAATTGGCCGATCAATACTGGAATGATTACACCAATTCCAAGTGCCATCATGACCACAGCCACAACTAAAACTATATCGTCTGGCAATTACGACTCTCCTATCCGAGTAGGCTGAATATTTATGAAGGCCCCGCGTTTGCTTGCTTCGATTGCCACCTTTGCAATTTCATTGGCACTCACCACTGTTCCAGCAAGTGCAAATGAAGCGCCCGTTATCGATTACTGCGCCAAGAAAACCACGGGTAAAGTCAGAGCGATAACAGAAGGTGCGTGCACTAAAAAAGAAAGATCCCTTGGTGCCGGACCCATAGTCCGTGGCGAAACTCACCCCAGCGCGCTAGTTCCACAATTCAAAGCTCGCTACGAAGCTGCAAAGGCAGCAGCAAAGAAAAAGGGTCACACCCTTGCTGTAACCAGCGGTTATCGCAGCCTCGAACGACAAGAGATGTTGTATCAACGTGCGATTAAGCGACATGGATCTGCTGAAGCAGCTAGTAAGTGGGTCTTGCCACCGGAGAAATCCAATCACCCTTGGGGAATTGCAATCGACATTAACTATGGCGTTGGTGGAACTAAAGGAAAGAAAGCTGCAGCCTGGTTAGAAAAAAATGGCTACCTATATGGACTGTGTCGTCGATATGAAAATGAGTGGTGGCATTTTGAACCACTAGTAGCACCTGGACAACAATGTCCCGTGATGGAGCCTTACGCTTCTTAGCGAACGCCTAAAGAAGTTGATAGTTGCTTGGTAACTGAGTTCCAAGCAGAAATTCCACGTTCTTGGGTTGTCCAAGTATTTGAGTAACCAATGAAAATCCACCGTGGAGTTTTGTTCGGATCCCAGACATAACCGAGAGTATTAATACGCCAAAGTCCAACTGGTGGGCGATCCCCTTCTACCGACAGGTACCAGCCATTCTTTACTGCGCCAGTCCAAAGCTCAGGGATGCCACCACTAGGTCCGGCTCCCCAGGCTTGCTCTGGATTAACTCTGGACATTAAGTCACGAAGAATTACCCGTTGCGCCTCAGGTAATGGGCTCTCTGCAGTGCCAACCACTTGATTCAACAGCAGTGCTTGATCACTTGAGTTCGTCATGATTGTTCCCCAGGCACCACCCGTCGTTGTACTTGCTAAGCCATAACGACTTGCTATTGAAACCACTGCGTCATTCTTGCCGATGATTTTGAATAATCGATCCGCTGCACTGTTATCAGATTCGGTAATCATGAGTTCCATGTCTGAAGTAACAGTTGCGTAATCCAAGGTTCCCGCTGCAACTAGTTCCAGCACACCAGTTGCAACGATAATCTTTCCCGTCGAGGCAGTTGGAAAAGTTGCTGCGGTATCGCCTAGTGAATATGTGCAACCTTCAACTAAATCAACAACAGTCACATTGAAACTTGTCGGCTGAAATTCGGTTGTCCAAATATCGACAAAGCTTTGCGGTAGTGGCGAGTTGGCTTCACAATCAAATGCTGGTGTGACGACCGGAACTGGAATTGGAGCAGAGGTTCCATCAACTGGCTGCGACGAGATAGCCCCTGATACAAATCGTAAAATCAGAATCAAACCCAATAGCGCTAATCCAAATACCAGGATGCGGCGAACCAGAAATGTGGCTCTAGTTGGACGTTGCTCACTCACGTGCCCGCGAAAGGAATCGAACCTTCGACCTTCTGCTCCGGAGGCAGACGCTCTATCCACTGAGCTACGCGGGCAAAACTACCTGCCTGAGTGACTTTATCAGTGCTGGCTTCAACCCCACATAAATAGCAGAGATGACATACAGTGGTGGTAGCAAGACACGGGAGTCCACAACAAGGTGGGCTGAGAGGGTGTCCGATCTTTTGATCATCACACCGACCGTTTAACCAGTCCGGTAATGCGGATTGCAGGAGGAATGCAATCTATGTTTTCAGAAATCAATGAATTTGTTGCAACTGTTCTATTTACAGTTTTGGGCTATCAGGTAACCCTGCTGGAGTTAGTAGCAGTTATTGCTTCTGCCACAGGTGTTTGGTTAGGCACGACTGGTAAACGAATCATGTGGCCTTGGTACGGATTGAGCGGAGTACTTTACGGCTGGCTTTTCCTGAACTATGACCTTTACGCCAGTGCTTCTTTGCAGC
The DNA here is from genome assembly GCA_040377565.1 of Candidatus Nanopelagicales bacterium. Classification (GTDB taxonomy): domain Bacteria; phylum Actinomycetota; class Actinomycetes; order S36-B12; family UBA5976; genus UBA5976. The sequence goes on from JBEION010000035.1 coordinate 5,006, forward strand.
TTGTGTTTATAGCTGCTGCAGTTTGGGGCTGGTTCGGATGGGGTCCGCAAGGTGCAAGCTCGCGCAATTTATCTTGGACACTTCGCGTCAGTTTGATAAGTGCCGGAACTGTGATTTGGTTGCTGATTACGCCATTCCTAGTTTCACTTGGCGCCGCCGCCGCTCGTCCCGATTCTTTTGGTTTAGTTTTTAGCGTTATTGCACAAGTCCTTATGGTTTTGCAGTTTCGTGAGAATTGGATTGCTTGGCTGGTGGTCAACATTGTCTTCGTAGGGCTCTACTGGTCACAAGATCTTAAGTTCACTTCGTTGCTCTATGTAGCCTTTGCTGCGATCGCCCTGCGCGGTTGGATTAACTGGCAAAAACTTCAACGCACGGTTAGTTAGTTCATGACATTTTTTGAGTTGTCTAAAGTCAAGTCAGCCATTGAAAATAGTGATGCACTTTGTGGTGAAACCAAAATTGTCACGATAGATGGTCCAGCTGGATCTGGTAAAACTACCTTGGCTCACGAACTTTCGATTTCAATGTCTGATGCAAACGGTCCGATGAGTGTTGTCCATTTGGATGAACTCTATGAAGGTTGGGATGACGCCTTAGGTCAGAAATTGTTTGATCGCATTGAAGCTTGGATTTTGACGCCAATTAAAAATGGTCTAAGTCCCAAGCACCTAACTTATGACTGGCATCAGAGTAAGTACGCCAGTTGGTCTGAATTGCCGTTGACCCCGATTGTCATTATCGAAGGTGTTGGCGCAGGACATAGTGCGCTTCGCGCGAATGCCTCACAAGCTATTTGGGTTGAAGCCGACGAGAACTTACTTTTAGACCGCGTCGTCCAACGTGATGGTGAAGTGGTTCGCAATGAAATGTTGATTTGGAAAGCACGCGAACGTTCTTACTTTGACTTACATGATGTGAAGCAGTCAGCACACATTCACATGCATGGACAGTAAAAATCTTTACCAGGGAACGATTTGACGGTCTTCCCAGAGCAATCCAGTTTGGGTTTCTGAAGTATGTTCTCGCGTAGCCAGCCAAACGATTGTGTCGGCTGCGTCTTCCGGACTACGAGGTGCATCTGGTCCGCCCATGTCAGTTCGGGTATGGTTTGGACACATTGCATCAACCAGTACGCCACGGGTTCCGTTACCTAGTTCTGCTGCCAAGTTTTTGGTCAATGCGTTGACTGCAGTTTTTGAAATTCGATAGGGAGCTAAACCTCCGGCTAAACCAGGCCCAGAGAATCTTCCGAGGCAAGCTGACACATTAATGATTCGACCTGACTTACGTTGTGCCATTTGCGGCCCAATTGCAGAAATCATATTGAACGTGCCATCAAGATTTGTTCCCATAACTCGATGCCACTCTTCACTTGTCGTGCGCAAAGTCTTTGCCATTTTTTCGCTCATGACTCCAGCAGAGTTAATCAAAATGTCCGCCTGCGACGCCAGCGAATGCTGACTGACTTTTTCTAAGACTTTTGCCCCATCTGAAACGTCGACACAGATACTGTCTGCATCTACCCCTTGATCCAGAAGCGCTGATATTGCAGCATTTAGGTTGTCCGGATTTCGCCCAACGAGCACCACAGTCGCACCAAGCGCGCCAAGTGACTTCGCTGCAGCTAGGCCAATTCCACGAGAACCGCCTGTAATCACTACAACTTTTTCAGCAAGATCAGAATTATGCATAGCCGTTCCAGGTGCAGATGTCATGCTCTAACCCTGCCCTAGGCCCAGGGCTTATGCACGTTGAAGCCCTTGTCAGATGGGCGATACGATTTATAGAGCAGTACCTCGAGTTCAACAAGGAAGGCCCCCAAGCCGTGTCCGGACCAACAAATAGTCCATTTGGTGCAAACGATTGGCTCGTTGATGAGTTGTATCAACAGTTCCTTGAGGACAAGCAATCCGTAGACCCAGCCTGGTGGGATTTTTTCGCCGACTACTCCCCGAGTGAATACTCGCCACATGCAACGGCGACCAAGTCTGCTGCTACCGCGAAGCCAGCGCCTGCAGCGCAACCCGTAGTCACGCCAACAGTTACTGCGCCAGCATCTGCAACCCCTACCGCTACTCCTACTGAACCGAGTGCAAAACCAGCACCAGCTTCACTGGCTGACGATGTCATTGAAAAACTTAAGGGAACTTCTGCCCGCGTTGTAACAAACATGGAAGCAAGTCTTGAAATTCCAACCGCAACGTCAGTTCGCGCGGTACCAGCAAAACTTATGGTTGACAATCGCATTGTCATTAACAACCACTTAGCCCGCGGCCGTGGTGGCAAAGTTAGCTTCACTCACATCATTGGATTTGCAATCGTTCGTGCTTTGCGCGAAATGCCGGACATGAATGTTTCGTACACAACAATTGATGGCAAGCCAGCAATTGCACGGCACC
>JBEION010000092.1:0-4268 GCA_040377565.1 Candidatus Nanopelagicales bacterium
AAGGCAAGTATGCTCCGTCGGACGCCAATATGCGAAGGGCTTTTGCAATCGTTTCGATCTTGGCTTGCATTGTTGTTAAGCCAAGTTCGAAAGTCACCGCTGTCGTTTCAGGGAAGGTTGAGTTAACCCAAATCGTAAATGTTCCTGTGTAGGAATTAGTTGGTGAGCCTGATTTTTCTCCGGGAATACATTCGGATTTGAATCCGGTTAATTGTGAAAGTCGGTCACTAATTGTTGCTGGTCGCTCAGGCGGACAATCTATCTGTGCATATGGCTGATGAAAAACCACGATTCGTTTTGGCTTTATGGTTTCAACGGCGTTCATTAAAGCTAACGTTTCAGGTTCACTTGCTGGACTCGGTCCGCTATAGGTTCTTGCCATTGGATCTGAAGCAACCCACTTAACTGGAAAGTTTCGATTCAGGTCTACGCGATTTGCATTGCGGCGGGTGACTAATTCTGCGCCATCCGGATTTGCATCCCGAAGCACCCAGATTTCCGTATCGCTGGCAACAGCTTGAGTCATGAGTTCATCCACGATGCGTTTGCCATCTGGTTCATCACCGTGGACTGTGCCGATAACGAGTAAGGAATTATTTGAATCAATTGCTGAGCCGATTAATCTGCAAGCCTTTATGTCGATTCCGTTAACAGATTTGCCAACAGAGATAGTTTCTTGGCAACCACCAGGTTTGATTGCCTCAGGTTCCTGCCAAATTTGAAATGCCCAAACCCCAGATACTACAGCGATAGTTAGCAATGCGCCTTCGATCAAGAACAACCAAAATTTCATGCGCACGAGATGAATCTATCTGGGCATTTGTCTCAACCAAATAAAAACGGTCCGACACTCTGATGAGAGCCGGACCGTTTTCTAATTCAATTAATCGACGTTATCCATCGAATCTGAACCCATGCCACCTGGTGCTTCTGGTGTGGTCTTTTGAACCTGCATCAAGAAGTCAAGGTTGCTCTTGGTTTCGCGAAGCTTAGTTAGCAATAGTTCAAGTGCCTGCTGGGAATCAAGTGCGTGTAGCACTCTACGAAGCTTCCAGATGACCTTAAGTTCATCAGCAGCCAGAAGAATTTCTTCACGACGGGTTCCGGATGCTTCAACATCAACCGCTGGGAAGATACGACGATCTGCCAAGCGACGATCAAGCTTAAGTTCCATGTTGCCAGTTCCCTTGAATTCTTCGAAGATAACTTCGTCCATTCGAGATCCGGTATCAACCAGAGCGGTTGCCAAGATTGTTAGTGATCCACCCTCTTCAATGTTGCGAGCAGCACCGAAGAACTTCTTTGGTGGATACAACGCAGCTGAGTCAACACCACCGGAAAGAATACGGCCCGATGCTGGCGCAGAAAGGTTGTAAGCACGACCAAGACGAGTCATTGAGTCCAAAAGAACTACAACGTCATGACCCATTTCAACCAATCGCTTTGCGCGTTCAATTGCAAGTTCTGCAATTGTGGTGTGGTCTTCAGCTGGACGGTCGAAAGTTGAAGCAATAACTTCACCCTTTACCGAGCGCTGCATGTCTGTTACTTCTTCTGGGCGTTCGTCTACCAAAACAACCATCAAGTGAACTTCCGGATTATTCTCAGCAATAGCATTTGCAATATTCTGCAAAATCATGGTCTTGCCAGCCTTTGGTGGCGAAACAATCAGACCGCGCTGACCCTTACCAATCGGTGCAACCAAATCAATTACACGAGTAACTAGATTGTTTGGCACAGTTTCTAGACGCAAACGATCCTGTGGGTAAAGCGGAGTTAGCTTGCCAAAATCAACACGCTTAATTGCTTCGTCTGGTTCAAGTCCATTAATGGACTCGATGCGAACCAGTGGGTTGAACTTCTGTGGGCGATCACCTTCGCGTGGCTGCTTAACCTGACCGGTTACTGCATCACCCTTGCGAAGTGAGAAGCGCTTAACTAATCCCATTGAGACATAAACGTCGTTCGGACCTGGCAGGTAGCCGGAAGTACGAACGAATGCGTAGTTGTCGAGAATGTCGATGATTCCTGCTACTGGCAAAAGAACATCATCTTCAGAAACTTCTAAGTCATAATCGCGGTCGCCACCACGGCCCCCGCGGTTGTTGCGACCATTGCTGTTGCGATCATTGCGATCACGTCCACGGCGGTTACGTCCGTTGCGGTCATTGCGATCGCCACGATCGTTGCGGTCACCACGATCATTGCGATCGTTGCCTTCAGATTCGCCATCGTTGTTACGAGGCGCACGTTCTTCACGATCTTCGCGAGGCGCACGTTCTTCGCGTGGTGCACGCTCTTCTTTTGCTGATTCGCTCTTACCAGCGCCAGCTGGGCGGGATGCAGAACGACTGCCTCTACCACCACCTTGCTTGGCACCGATTGCCTTAACTAGTTCGGCTTTGCGCATTCCAGAAGCGCCATCAATTCCCAGACCGGCAGCCATCGTCTTTAGTTCTGGAAGAAGTTTTGAGTTCAGCCCTTTATCTTGGGCAGTTGTCTCGGTCACGTATGTGTCCTTTGTGTTTTGAGTGGTTTTAGATCCAGCAGTAATGCACGGAAGTTTCGCGAGAATTTTTGCGGGATTTTCGGTGAAAGAGATTCAACCGATGTCTTAAGCCTAGCAGGTCCGGCACTTTGATGCGAAATTGCCTTGAAATCTTGAGGATTTAATCCGCTTCGGGTGCAACGTCATTATTGTCTGGAATCGCGCCTTCATCCGCGACGCCCACAGGAGCTGCAGTAAACCCAGATTTAGCAATGATTTCCGAAGCCTGGGCAACCTGATCACTGGTACTCAAGGCAATTACAGTCGGTCCAGCCCCGCTGATGCAAGCGGCAATTTGTGCCTCACGCAACTGTGCAACTAGTTCCATGGATTCTGGATAAGCCTGGGCGCGAAATGGCTGATGCAACTTATCTTCAGTTGCTTCTAACAAGAAATCCGGATCACCGATCATGGCAGCAACTAGCAGTGCTGATCTACCGGCATTAAATGCTGCATCGACATGAGGAATTGATTCAGGAATTAAGCCTCGTGCCTTGTGAGTATCTAACTCAGTTTGCGGGATACCCAGTACTGGGCAAACGTCTGGATGAACATTCATTGAAACCGAGTTTGCTTTGCCATCATCTTCCAGCCAAGCAATAGTCATGGCGCCCAGTAAGCAAGCCGCAACATTGTCTGGATGTCCTTCGATCGCATTAGCCATCTGCAACAATTCATCTTCGCTAGCACGTGCGTAAGTTAACTCGCTAGCCAGAACTAGACCGGCAACAATTGCTGCAGCACTTGATCCCAATCCTCGCCCTTGTGGAATTGCGTTCTTGCATTCAACATGCAGCCCGGTGACTTCCGTGCCAAATGCTTTGCAAGCATCAATGATTGTTTTGGCAATCAAGTGAGTTGCGTCAGTTGGGAGTTTCCCAGCACCCTGGCCCGTTACTTCAACGGTGATCTTGTTGTCGTCAGTAAATTGCGCAGTAACAAAGTCGCGAATCTCAAGGGCTAATCCAAGGGCGTCATAACCAGGGCCAAGATTGGCGCTGGTTGCCGGAACTGAAACCGAAACTATGCGGGACATTAGGCAAGACCTAAGGCTGCGGCGGCGGCTTTAACGTCAACAGGCACGACTACTGGATCCTTGGCACTTTCCAAAGCCCACTGGGTATCTTTCAAACCATTACCAGTAACTGTGCAAACGATAGTTGATCCCGCATCAACTAATCCACGTTGAGCTTGCTGGATCAAACCTGCTACTGATGCTGCACTTGATGGCTCAACAAAGAATCCTTCTTTATCTGCCAGTACTCGATACGCAGCCAAAATTTGATCATCAGTAACTGCGTCAATTAGGCCCCCGGAGTCATCGCGTGCTTCAACTGCCAAATCCCATGATGCTGGCTTACCAATTCGAATTGCAGTTGCAATTGTTTCTGGCTTTTCAATTGGATGGCCGGCAACAAACGGCGCTGCACCTGCTGCCTGAAAGCCCCACATGACTGGACGTTGCGTTGAAACTTTGTCGTGGTAGTACTCGGTAAAGCCCATCCAATAGGCAGAGATGTTTCCAGCATTGCCAACTGGCAGGCAGTGGATGTCTGGGGCATCACCAAGTGCATCAACAATTTCAAAAGCGGCAGTTTTTTGGCCTTGTAGTCGAGTTGGGTTAACTGAGTTAACAAGCGCAATCGGATAGTTCTCGGCTAAGTCCCGTGCAATGTCCAAGCAATCATCGAAGTTGCCGTCGACCTGCAAAATTGTTGCG
>JBEION010000198.1:0-2614 GCA_040377565.1 Candidatus Nanopelagicales bacterium
AACATTGCAGCTCTTGGGATTCCGGTAACTGAAGTTAAAGATGTAACGGGATTTCCTGAGTCGCTTGATGGCAGAGTAAAAACTTTACATCCAAAAATTCATGGTGGACTGCTGGCGGATATGCGTAAGCCAGAACACGTGGCCCAACTTTCGGAACTTGGAATTGAAGCCTTCGAGTTAGTTGTTGTAAACCTTTATCCATTTGCCCAAACCGTTGCCTCCGGCGCCAGCATCGAAGAATGTATTGAGCAAATTGATATCGGCGGACCTGCAATGGTTCGAGCCAGTGCAAAGAACCACGCAAATGTTGCGGTAGTAGTTGACCCGGCTTCTTATTCCTCGGTACTCGATGCAGTCAAGAGCGATGGCTTCACGAAAACTCAACGCGTAGCGCTTGCAACTCTGGCCTTTCAACATGTTGCGCAATATGATGTGGCAGTTTCAAGTTGGCTGGCATCGGTAGTTTTACCAGACTCAGATCCTTCTCAAGTTGGTTTTCCAGGCTGGGTTGGGGGAGTTTGGGAGCGCGCGCAGACTTTGCGTTACGGCGAGAATCCACATCAAGATGCGGCTCTCTATGTTGCAAAGTTTGGCAACACTGGAATCGCTCAAGCGGAACAACTTCATGGCAAAGAAATGTCATACAACAATTTTGTGGACGCTGATGCTGCGTATCGAGCCGCTTATGATCACAAGACACCAACCGTTGCGATCATCAAGCACGCAAATCCTTGTGGTGTCGCAAGCGATAAAGACATTGCGCAGGCTTACCTGAAAGCAAACGCCACAGATCCGGTATCGGCATTTGGTGGGGTGATTGCCACCAATCAAAAGGTAACCAAAGAAATGGCACTTGCAGTTTCAGAAATCTTTACTGAAGTAATTGTGGCTCCAGATTTTGACCAAGATGCCCTTGATGTCCTAACGGAAAAGGCAAACATCCGAATCCTTAAGGTCGTTGCGCCAGCTGTTGGAATTCACGCTGAGATGCGACCGATATCAGGTGGCATGCTTTTGCAATCACAAGATCGATTCCAAAGTCCTGGTGACGAGGTTGGCAATTGGCAATTAGTTTCAGGTTCGGCAGCTGATGCAAAAACTCTGGCGGACTTAGAGTTCGCTTGGCGGGCTTCACGATGCGTTAAATCAAACGGAATTTTATTGGCTAAAGATTTGGCAGCAGTTGGAATTGGCATGGGACAAGTTAATCGAGTTGATTCAGCTCGACTTGCGGTCTCTAGAGCGGGTTCCGATCGCGCCAAGAACAGTGTCGCTGCTAGCGATGCTTTCTTTCCATTTGCCGATGGGTTAGAAGTCTTATTGAATGCTGGAATTAGTGCAGTAGTTCAGCCTGGCGGGTCAGTGCGTGATGAAGAAGTAATCGCTGCAGCCAACAAAGCAGGGATCACTATGTACTTCACCGGCACCAGGCATTTCTTCCATTAAGTAAAAGCATTTGCCTGCATCCCACCGCAGGCCAACAAACAGTGGCAGGATGGGCAAGTTATGAAAACCTTTGTAAAACAGCAATGGCCAATCCTGAGTGTCTATTTAGGAATTCTGGCTTCACTATTTGTTGTTGTTTACGTCGATTTTCGATTTGGTGCCATCCTTCTTTCGCTAAGTGTTTTACTTGCATTTATTTTGAGATTGCGGTTACCAGATTCAGCCGCGGGATTGTTAAGAGTCCGAAGGCGCAGAGTAGATCTAACTGTGCTGGCAACACTAGGAACATTTCTTCTAATTTTGGCGATTGTTGTGCCGCAGGGAAGTAAGTAATCAAATGACACAGTCTTCTGGAACTCTGGAAAAAGCAAAGTTCTCCCATATCGTCATCACGTTCATCGCTTCCATAATCATTACTGCGCAATCCTCGATCAACAGTGAGCTGAATACTTACACTGAGAATCCGTTGATCACTGCCTTGATTAACTTCACAACCGGATTAATGGTTTTGTCCGTAATGATGATTTTCAGTCGTCCAATCCGACAGGGATTTATCAGCATCCCTCGCTTGGTTCGCGAAGGAAGACTTAAGCGCTGGCAGCTGTTTGGCGGTTTATCGGGTGCATTCTTTGTAGCCAGCCAAAGTAGTTTGGTGCAAGTCATTGGCGTTGCAATCTTCACTGTGGCAGCAGTTGCTGGTCAGACTTCGGCAGCTCTGTTGGTAGACAAAGCAGGAATTGGTCCAGCTGGCAAACAACCAGTAACTCTTATGAGAATCGGTGCAGCAATTTTGGGCATTGTTGGAGTCTTGGTTTCAGTGCTAGGCCAGGATTCAACTGGGCAGTTTGCGTTTGGCGCGGTGCTGATTTCATTTGCAGCCGGTGCATTGGTTTCAACTCAGCCCGCACTAAACGGCCAGATCGCAAATCACACTGGACAACCAGCAGCCGCAACGATGGTCAACTTCATTGTTGGTTTCATTACCTTGGTAGTTGTTTACGCGGTTGCCCATCAGGTAAACCCACAAAGCTTTAATGTTCCTCCGATGCCTTGGGAGAATCCAGTCATTTGGCTTGGTGGACCGTTTGGCGTGCTGTTTGTTTTGACTGCGTCGTTCATGGCAAAAACTCTTGGCGTATTTCTATTCACGCTCACCTCTGTCGTAGGA
>JBEION010000113.1:0-3981 GCA_040377565.1 Candidatus Nanopelagicales bacterium
AGTTCATGCAACTGCCCAGGTAATTCATTTCGACATTTCTGAAACAGATGCCATGGATATGAAGGATCTGACATAAAGAATCAATGCGATACTTCCAGAAGATATTTCAATCCAGGAACTCGAAGTCACAACCCCAGACTTTGATGCTCGGTTTGCAGCCTTATCGCGTCGGTATGAGTATTTGATTTATCAGGGACAGCGCAATCCATTGCTTCCCGATCGGGCACACCGCAGCTACTTGCCTCTAGATGTTCCAGCAATGAATGATGCCAGCCAAGCATTAATTGGACTGCATGACTTTTCGGCATTCTGCAAAAAGCGTGAAGGTGCCACAACCATTCGCACTTTGATGAAGTTTGACTGGACTGAAACCGCCGATGGATTAATCAAAGTTGAATTAGAAGCAGACGCATTTTGCTATTCAATGGTGCGCGGATTGATTGGCGCAGTCTTGGCTATTGGCGAAGGCAAGTTTGATAAGGCTTGGCTGGAAAACTACTTGGCAGGCCGAGAACGTGAAGCTCATGTGTTTGCTGCTCCAGCTCTAGGTTTGACTTTGGTTGACGTTAAGTATCCCGATGCCAGTGAGTATGCCAAGCGGATCGCAGAAACATTGCAAGTAAGGGATTCTGATGGGGCATCTTGATGTCCAGCATGTAACTTATTCACTTCCTGATGGTCGAATTCTGTTACTTGATGTTTCATTTCGGGTAGGTGAAGGTGCAATTACTGCACTGATTGGCGCAAACGGTGCTGGCAAATCCACGCTGATGCGAATGATTGCTGGCGATGAACAACCGCATGAAGGAAGTATTGCTCGCACCGGTGGACTGGGCGTGATGCGTCAGTTCGTCGGTCACATGACCGATGGCACAGTTCGAGACTTATTGCTGACGGTTGCGCCACCTGCCATTGCCCAAACGGCTGCTCGGATTGATGCCACTGAACTAGCCATGATGGAAGATGACAGCGAAAAGAATCAGATGGCATATGCCCAAGCAATTGCAGACTGGGCTGATGTTGGTGGATACGACATCGAAGTCCTTTGGGATGTTTGCACTATGGCTGCAATTCAATTGCCATTTGATCAAGCGCAATATCGATCGGCTGGCAGTCTTTCCGGTGGTGAGCAGAAGCGATTAGTTTTAGAAGCTTTATTGCGTGGCCCAGAAGAAGTTCTGTTACTTGATGAACCAGATAACTACTTAGACGTTCCTGGCAAGAAGTGGTTAGAGGATCAACTAAACGAAACTAAGAAAACAGTTCTTTATGTAAGCCATGATCGAGAGTTGTTGGCGAACACTGCAAAGCAGATTGTGACTCTTGAGTTAGGGCATGCCGGAAACTCGGTCTGGATTCACGGTGGAGGATTTGCCTCTCATGGCCAAGCTCGTAAGGATCGCTTTGCCCGCCTGGAGGAACTAAGACGTCGTTGGGATGAAGAGCACCAAAAGATTAAAGATCTAGTTCAAATGCTTAAAGTCAAAGCCAAATTCAATGACGGACTGGCTTCGCGATATCAGGCTGCGCAAACTCGCTTAAAGAAGTTCGAAGAAATTGGACCACCGCAAGAAATCCCAATTGAACAAAATGTAAAGATGCGCCTTAAAGGTGGTCGTACTGGTAAGCGAGCAGTTGTCTGCGAAGAACTTTCCTTAACTGGATTAGTTGAACCATTTGATCTAGAAATTTGGTTCGGCGAACGAGTTGGAATCCTTGGCGCCAACGGATCTGGCAAGAGTCACTTCCTGCGCTTACTTGCAGCCGGTGGATCCGATCCAGAGTTAGAGCATTTACCGATTAGCGATGTCACGATTGATCCAGTTGCCCACACTGGCAGTGCAAAACTTGGGGCGCGCATTAGACCAGGTTGGTTCGCCCAGACACATCATCATCCAGAACTAATGGGAAAAACTCTGATTGAGATTTTGCACCGTGGCGATGAACACCGAAGCGGCATGCAACAAGAACAATCGGCTCGAGCTTTGGATCGCTACGGCTTAGCTGGGGCAAGTGAACAAAAGTTTGAATCCTTATCTGGCGGCCAGCAAGCCCGATTCCAAATTCTGTTACTTGAATTGTCTGGCGCAACTTTGTTGTTACTGGATGAACCGACCGACAACCTTGACCTGGAATCTGCCGAATCGCTAGAGCGGGCTCTTGATGCTTTCGAAGGCACGGTGCTTGCGGTAACTCATGATCGCTGGTTCTCCCGAACTATGGATCGCTTCGTAATCTTCGGCGCGGATTCAACGGTTCGGGAATCTGACGAGCCAGTGTGGGATGAGAAGCGAGCCAAAAGGTAATCTGGCAACCATGATTATGGAAACTGCATTCATGGAGATCGTGCCAGGAAAAGAACTTGAATTTGAAGCCGCTATGGAAAAGGCAAAAGCAGTCGTTTCACAAGCTAAAGGTTTTCAAGTTATTCACGTGCACCGCGGCGTTGAAAAGCCATCGACTTATTTGATTGCAATTGGCTGGGACACAGTCGATGACCACATGGTTGGTTTCCGCGAGTCTGACTTATTTACACAGTGGCGCGGATTAATCGGACCATTCTTTGCAAACCCACCAGAAGTGACGCACTGGGAATTACAAGCGTAATTTCCTGCAGTAGGAACTGGGAATTACAGGCGTAACTACCTCAAGCTAGCCAAGTGCATGGGCAATTGCCCGACAAGCGTTGTATGCGTCTAGATGCATTTCTTCGGAATCTGGATTTGGCCAAGATGATTGCTTAGCAACAACAACTCCACGCGGTCGATCAACATAAAGCATTTGTCCATGAATACCAATACCCATAATCACATCTGGATCCGTACCTGGTTTGTAGCAGAAGGATCGATACACGCCTTTTTCAAAGAAGTCTTTAAAGTCTCCAGTTGCCCATTGTTCGGCACTGCCATTTTCGTAGACGTCTAGCAAGAATTCTGGATCGATTGCTCCCATGCCACCATCGCGAATCATCATGCCAAAGCGAACTAAGTCGCGCGGGATCACCGACAGTCCACCAGCAGCTCGGGGAGAGCCCTGTCGATCTACTGTGATGTGACCTGGCGCTTCCGATCCGATCTTGCTCCAAATGAATTTAGAGAGTGCCTCGGCATATGGCATGCCACTGGCTGCTTCAATTACCCAACCAACCAAATCAGTTGTTGGTGACATGTAACGGAACTTCTGGCCGTGTTCGCCTTCCTTCTTTCGGGAGGCGATGAAGTCATGCAAGTTTGGCGCACCAAGTGGAGCTGGATACCAACCAACGGAATGGCGATAAGCAATGATGTCTGGGCCGGGCGTGTAGTCCTCTTCGAATTGGTAACTAGCAGCCATGTCCAGCAGGTTACGAACAGTTGCATCTCCGAATCCGCTGTCAGCAATCTCCGGAACATACTTGGTAACTAAGGCATCAACATCGATTAAGCCTTCTTGCACCAAGGAACCCACGAGCATTCCAGTGAATGATTTGGTAACACTAAAAATCAAATGTGGCTCAACATCGCTAACTCCTGGTGCTAGCCATTCGAAAACTAAGTCTTCACCTTTTGCCACAGTGAAAGAGTCGGTATTAGTACTCGACAAATAGTCAGAAATCCTTTGAGTCCCAGTATGGGTTTCTACTGAAACCTCGCCAAGCGCGGAATTGATTTTCTTGTTGAGCACTCGAGGAGAGTTAGCACAATCTACTTGTGCAGTTGGAATCAATTCCCGAACATGGCGAAATGACCAAAACGTATTTTCCGGAAGCATCCAGTTATCGAGCGTGGGCCGAGTCATTTCTCTAGTATTGCGCTTCGCGATCTAAATCGTGGAGATCTGGCAAGAACATAATGAATAGCTGGAAGACAATCAGGATTGAAACTGCTGCGATGTAGACCGGGCGCACACCAAATGCATCAACACTCACACCAGTTACAAACATTCCAATCGGACCGCTGGCATAGAACAAAGAAGTTTGTACACCAAAAACTCGACCTTGAA
>JBEION010000262.1:0-1945 GCA_040377565.1 Candidatus Nanopelagicales bacterium
GCTGCTTCGGCAGGAACCTGCGCGATAGCCGCGTCGATATCTGACTTCATCTGGGTAGTTAACTCTTCAGCTTTGGCTGATTGCCCAGTTGCTGTTCCAAGTTCAGCAATCTGCAGGTAAGTGTCATCTAGTGTTGCCGCGGCATACTGCACCAACACTGGAATTTCAGCTGCAGTTAAAGCAGCAACAATTCCGTCGACATCAAAGCTAACAACTACTAGATCGGGGGATAGCGCAACAATTGATTCCAAGTTTGGCGTGAATCCTGAAAGATCAGAGATTGGCGCTTCTGCAGGGTAGTTCGATTGATCATCAACTGCGATAACTTGATCGCCGGCATCGATTGCAAACAAGATCTCAGTTGCAGTTGGGGATAGCGAGATGATCGCATCTGGTTGCTCGGTAATTACAACAGAAGTTCCGTTGTTTTCAATAGTTACCGGAAAACTGGCTGCAACTGTTGGCGCAGCACTTTCTACTGACGACGTATTTGATTGGCCACAGGCAGTTAGAAATAGTGCACTAACTGCTACGACCACATGGATTTTCTTAAACATATATCTCCTTGTGTGGTCGAAGAAATATCCGACTCAGCACACACAAGGTGTGATTCGGCGAACTCTTCCTCGAGAGTTTTTACGAAAACCGAGTTCCCAGGCGACCTGACTTGTGATCTCTCAATCACTTCACAGTTGCGGGACAGCGCCGGAATCTCACCGGACTTCGCTGGTAACGCGGTAACAGGAGGTTAGCACAGAGCTAACTTGATATTGCAAGCCCTTACGAGAAAGAAACTAAAGTCTTTACTCAGCTGGCTTGAGCGACATCGGACCATAAACTTCACGGTCATCTTCATAAAGCGTGACAGCTTCAACTCCGCCAGCAAGTAACTCTTCCCAAGACTGTCCGATGTATGCCTCAGCATCTGCTTGAGTCGGGAATGGAGTGACAACCGCTTCAGCAGGCAGCGCAGGAGATGGTGAGCCATCTTCGTTTTGGTAAATCCAAGTCCAAGACATTTCTAACTCACTTTCGTAGTTACTTGCTAACGGTTACTTCTTTTTAATCTTAGGTGTAATTGGCGCGCCACCGGCTTTGATGCGTGGTGGTGGGATGCGGAACCTACGAAGTTGCAGGGCTCTAAGAACGCCGTAAGAAACCGCGCCTTTACGATCGGATTTTTCTGGGTAATCCTTTCGAAGTGATCGGCCTAAAAGAATGCCAACCAAAATCGTGTCAAGAACTACAAGCAATAAAACGCTAGTCCAGACATAAACCACGGTGGTTTGAACTGTTGGATTGTTAACTAGTCCGAGAAGCAAAACTACAAATGCGAATGGCACAAAGAATTCACCAACAGTGCGACGACGATCGATGTAGTCGCGTACTTGAGCTTTAACTGGACCAGCATCGCGGCGAGGGAAATACGCAGGGTCGCCAGCCATTAAGCCGGCTCGAGACTTAGCGCGAGCTTCACGATCTCTATCCCGGGCAGCCTTGCGGGCAGCCTTTGGATCCTTTGGAACGCTTATGCCTTGCTTGCGGGCAGATTCAGCTTCCTTGCGCTTAGGCGTAGGTCGGCCTTTACCTGATTCGCTAGTTCCAGTTTCGCCCGTGGTCTCTTCGTTGCTCATACCCGTAATGCTAACTTACGAACATGCGCGTTCTAGTAAGCCCAGACTGTTTCACGGGCACATTAACTTCAGTCGAGGCCGCAACTGCAATCCGGGATGGCTGGCTCAAAGAGCATCCTGAAGACGAAGTTGTTATCGCTCCGTTGTCAGATGGCGGACCAGGTTTTGTTGGTGGACTTCACGCAGTTTTAGGTGGCGAACTTATAACTGCCATTGTCACTGGCCCGCTTGGCGAAAAGACGCCAGCACAGTTTTTATTACGTGGCAATGAAGCTTGGATCGAATCTGCCCAAGCTTGTGGCCTTCATTTA
>JBEION010000209.1:0-2478 GCA_040377565.1 Candidatus Nanopelagicales bacterium
ATTTGAACTCTGGCTTCCCAGTTTCCCAATTTCGATCCGCTTCGATTCACAACTACTTCCCGGCTTTGGGTTTTGCGCAGGCGGTAAACTTCACGATTCAAAGCGCGAATTTCCACTGGAGCGATTCGGTCATTACTCACTAATCCCATGGCAACACAGTTCGCACTTGCCTCTAAGACTTGATCTGAGGAGTCAATAATTGCGGCGGCGTCTGGTAAGACATCCAGGATCTGGCTGAGAGCAGCGACACGGGCTGCTTGATTTTGTTCAGATTCAATGGCGGCATCGAACTTAGATCCAAAACTGCGCTTGATAATGCTCAAAATCCCCACCGCACAAGCATTTGAACCGCTGAGTTTCTCACACCTTAAGGATAGGCAGATGGCAACCTAGACACCTCATGGCTAGCCCAATTTCACTTAGAGTTCACCTTTTTTAGCCTAAGAATTAGCCAGTTGGTTGCTATCTGTTTCCTAAAGCCACCCAATCTAGCCCGACATTAGCCACAACTTGGGTTTAGACTCGAACGCATGTCGGACAATAACCCAAACAAATTACAAACCATAAATACCAACTTGGTTCTCATGTCAGAACTTGTAGGAACAGCTATCGCTACGGCTACTACCGCTTTGCTTACTGATGATCTCTCCTTAGCTGAAAAAGTTATCAGCGGTGACGATGAGATCAATCGCCTGAACGCGGAAGTTGAAGAATTGTGTTTCCGTGTAGCCGCTCTCGAGGCTCCGATGGCCACAGATTTACGGGCAACCATGGGCGGAATTCGCATGGCAACCTCTTTAGAACGAATGGGTGACTTAGCAGTTCACATTGCTAAGCAAGTTCGGTTGCGTTATCCAAATCCTTCAATTCCAGCTGACTTGCAATCAACATTTCGTGAGATGGGTGACGCTGCAAGCAAGATCGTGGCTGAAGCGGGTCGAGTAATCGAGTCTCGCGACACATCACTTGCTGACAAAATGAAGCATTACGATGACACCCTAGATCGTCTACATCGCGATTTGTTTACAGCAGTACTTTCTGATTCTTGGGATCATGGCGTAGAAGCAGCAATCGACGTAACGTTATTGAGCCGCTTTTATGAGCGTTTCGGTGACCACGCGGTATCCCTTGCTCGTCGCGTAATTTACATCGTTACCGGTGAACCATACGCCAATAACTAAAGCACTTTTTCTAAAAGTGTCTTAGTTCTGCCCTTTTCGCTAAGTTAGTTAAGGGTTCTCATGGCAAATACATCAACAGATCTGCGTCGTATTGCGATTCTGTCTGTCCACACTTCCCCACTGCATCAACCAGGCACGGGTGATTCTGGTGGGATGAATGTGTACATTGCTGAAACTGCAAAACGAATTGCTGCCCGTGGGATCGAAGTTGAAATCTTTACCCGAGCAACTTCGTTAGTTGAGCCGGAAGTAACTGAACTGGCACCCGGAGTTCTAGTTAGACATATTCCAGCTGGACCATTTGAAGGTTTGCGCAAAGAAGATTTGCCAGCTCAGTTGTGTGCAGTAACTGCTGGTGTGCTGCGAGCTGAAGCGGCAAAGAATGAAGGTTTCTACGATTTAGTGCACAGTCATTATTGGTTATCCGGGCAGGTGGGGTGGATCGCACAAGAACGTTGGGGTGTGCCACTTGTTCACACCATGCACACCATGGCGCGTGTCAAAAACTTAACTTTGGCGCAAGGCGATTCACCGGAACCTGCGATTCGCGAAATTGGTGAAGAGCAAGTTGTTACTGCTGCTGATCGTCTAGTTGCAAACACACACGCTGAAGCCAAAGAATTAATTGAGTTGTATCACGCTGATCCAAACCGAGTACGAGTCGTGCATCCTGGGGTTGATCTTGATGTATTTGTACCTGGCAATCAATCAGTTGCTCGCATGGAGCTAGGTGTCGCTGACGATGCCATCGTTTTGTTATTTGTAGGACGCATTCAACCATTGAAGGCTCCAGATGTTTTAATCAAAGCTGCTGCAGAAATCTTGAAACGTAATCCTGAATTACGCAGTCGATTAGTTGTGGCAATTTGTGGTGGTCCATCTGGCAGCGGTCTAGAACGACCAGATGCATTAGTTAACCTTGCCGATCAACTTGGAATTTCTGACATCGTTAAGTTTGTACCGCCAACAAGTCGCGCCGAATTAGTTAAGTGGTTCCAGGCAGCGTCTGTTTGTGTGGTTCCGTCCTACAGCGAATCGTTTGGGCTAGTTGCAATTGAAGCGCAAGCTTGTGGCACTCCAGTGATTGCAGCTCGTGTAGGTGGCCTGCCAACTGCAGTTCGCGATGGAATCAGTGGCGTTTTGGTAGATGGTCATGAGCCAGCAACTTGGGCTGATCAAATTCTCACTATCGTGACTAATGATTCACTTCGTACCAAACTTTCAACTGGTGCGATTGCGCATGCTTCTCACTTTGGCTGGGAAGACACAACCGACAAGCTGATTTCGGTTTATAACG
>JBEION010000202.1:0-2581 GCA_040377565.1 Candidatus Nanopelagicales bacterium
GGCAGCTTGCGCTTTGCTTGGCGTGACTGAAGTTTATGCCGCAGGTGGATCCCAAGCGATTGCGTTGCTGGCTTATGGTGCAACAGATGTTGAAATTGAGCCGGTTTACTTAGTTACTGGTCCCGGCAACATGTATGTCACTGCTGCAAAGCGAATGCTTAAGGGTTTAATTGGAATTGACTCCGAAGCCGGGCCAACTGAAATCGCGATCTTGGCTGACGACTCGGCGAATCCAGATTTTGTTGCGGCAGATTTAATCAGCCAAGCTGAACACGACGAAGTAGCGGCATCAGTTCTAGTAACAGATAGCGAAGAGTTGATCAAAAATGTTCGTGCCAGCCTGGAGCGCTTAGTTCCTCTCACCATGAACAAGGATCGAATCCGGATTGCGCTTACTGGACAACAAAGCGCATTCGTGTTGGTTGATGATTTAGATCATGGTCTAAAGGTTGTAGATGCCTACGCAGCCGAGCACTTGGAAATTCATACTCGCAATGCTTCTGAAGTAGCCAGACGAGTAAACAATGCTGGCGCGATCTTTGTTGGTGACTGGTCACCAGTATCACTAGGAGACTACGCAGCTGGTTCGAATCACGTTTTACCAACTGGCGGCTGCGCTTGTCACTCATCTGGACTTTCAGTTCAGTCTTTCTTGCGCGGCGTTCATTATGTCGAGTACAACGAAATAGCACTCAGTGACATTGCCCAGACTGTGATCACCCTTGCAAACTCGGAAGGCTTACCGGGTCACGCAGCAGCGATTGAAATTCGTGCGAAATGACAGCGCTACCGATTCGTAAAGACCTAGTTGGCAAATCACCATATGGTGCGCCACAAATTGCGGTGCCAGTTCGCTTGAACACCAATGAAAATCCATTTGGCCCATCACCTGAACTAGTTGCGGAATTGGCAAAAGCAATTTCAGAGATTGGCCCGAATCTAAATCGATATCCAGATCGCGATGCCAATGAATTGCGCGCTGACTTGGCAAAATACTTGAACGCAGAGAGCCAAGTGAGTTTGGCTGCCGACAATATTTGGCCAGCAAATGGGTCTAATGAAGTTATGCAACAGCTGCTGCAACTATTTGGGGGGCCAGATAAGTCTTTGGTTGCTTTCGATCCCACGTATTCAATGTATGAAGATTATTGCCGGAACACGTTTACTCAGTATTTGAGTGTGGCGAGAAATGAAGATTTCACGATCGATAAATCTGTTTTGGATAGTGCGCTAGCTCTTCAGCCAGACATCATCGTTGTGACCTCACCTAACAATCCAACTGGCACCATCATTGATATGTCGGACATTGATTACTTGCTGGCAAACTTTACTGGGGTACTAGTAGTCGATGAGGCTTATGCCGAATTCAGACCAGCCGGCACACCTTCTGCCGTGTCTCGGTTAGCAAAGAATCCACGCTTAGTTGTAGTGCGCACTATGAGTAAGGCATTTTCTTACGCCGGAGCCCGAGTTGGATATGCTGCAACAAGCCCTGAAATAGTTCAAGCCATTCAGTTGGTTCGCCTGCCTTATCACCTTTCAACAGTTACTCAGGCAGTTGCCCGAGTTGCCCTGCGATTTAGTGATGAGTTGCAAGGCCAGGTGACATTACTTCGCAACGAACGAGATGACCTGGCGTCGTGGTTTAAGGCGCAAGGCTTTGAAGTGGCTCCAAGTGGGGCAAACTTCCTGCTCTTTGGAACATTTGGAGATCGCAACCAGGTATGGGAACAATTAGTTGAGCAAGGTGTATTGATTCGTCAGACTGGCCCAAGTGGCTGGTTAAGAGTCAGTATTGGAACTCCGGAAGAAAACCAAGCTTTCAAGACCGCACTACTTCAAGTAACTAATCGAACTAACGGAAAGTAATCTGATGGCACGCACCGCACGCATTGAACGTAGCACTAAGGAAAGTTCAGTCCTTGTTGAACTCAACCTCGACGGCACTGGACAGATTGACATTGAAACCGGCGTGCCGTTTTTTGATCATATGCTTTCTCAGTTGGGACGTCACGGCGGATTCGATCTAAAGGTAGTTACTAAGGGTGACGTGGATGTCGACTCACATCACACCGTAGAAGACACTTCATTAGCGGTGGGCGAAGCAATTCGCACTGCACTGGGAGACAAAGTTGGTATTCGTCGATTCGGTGATGCATATGTACCTTTGGATGAAACCGCTTGCCATGCAGCAGTAGATCTTTCCGGTCGTCCCTACCTAGTTCATGAACAGCCAGAGATTGTCGAGTTAATCGGAACTTTCGATACAACTTTGATTCGTCATATTTGGGAATCGATTGTTGCAACAGCGCAGATCTGTATTCACATTCGAATTCTGAGCGGCCGCAATGCACATCACGTAAGTGAAGCGCAATTCAAGGCTGTAGCGCGCGCACTTCGGGATGCAGTTGCGATTGATCCACGAGTCCTAGATGTTCCGTCAACAAAGGGAAGTCTCTAACTCGTGACTTCTGTTGTCATTCTTGACTACGGATCAGGAAATGTAAGGTCGGCACAACGCGCTGTTGAAACAACGGGCGCAAAAGTTTCGATTTCTGCCGACTTTGATGAGGCCTTAGAA
>JBEION010000287.1:0-1588 GCA_040377565.1 Candidatus Nanopelagicales bacterium
CCGCCAGTTCCTGACAATGTCATTGGCTGACCATCTGGACCATCTTTTACAAACATCACTGCCGTTGCTAGCTCGGGCAACATTCGACAGCCAAGTTTTCCCTGGCGGTTTAACTTACTCCGGACATCCATTGGCGGCCGCATCAATCGTGGCAACTATCGATGTCATGAAGGAAGAAAAAATTGTGGAGAACGCCAAGCATATTGGCGAAACAATTCTTGGTCCAGGACTTAAGGATTTAGCAGAACGTCACAAGATCATTGGTGAAGCTCGCGGTAAGGGTGTCTTCTGGGCACTTGATCTTGTTAAGGATCGCGATACTAAGGAAATGCTTGCACCATACGGTGGCACATCACCTGCAATGGGCGAACTTGTAGCGTCAGCTAAGAAGCATGGTTTGATGCCATTCACTAACTACAACCGCTGGCACATTGTTCCGCCTTGCACTGTTTCGGAAACTGAAGCCAAGGAAGGTCTAGCAATTTTGGACGAAGTCTTTGCTGGTCTAGGAAAGTACTACGAAGGCAAGTAAGTCTTAAGAAAAATCCCGAACCTAGTGAGAATCTAGGTTCGGGATTTTTTTGTTGTGCAAATAAGCAATAGGCTTGGGAAAGTGTTAATCCTGGTTATTGGTCAAGGTGCACGAGAGCACGCCATAACCCACACCCTGCTACAAGACCCAAAAGTTGAAGTTGTCTGCGCGCCCGGTAATCCTGGAATTGCTGACATCGCACGGGTTGACGCCGTTGACATCGCCGACGTTGCATCCGTTGTGGCATTGGCGAAAAAGCACAAACCCGATTTAGTAGTTATTGGCCCCGAAGCTCCGCTGGTTGCTGGTGTTGCCGATGAACTTCGCAATGCTGGATTTGTTGTGTTCGGCCCGAGTAAGGCAGCCGCTGCATTAGAAGGCAGCAAAGCTTTTGCCAAAGAAATCATGCGAGCTGCCGGAGTTCCGACTGCGGATGGTAAGTATTGCCAAACTGTGCCGGAGGCCAGAGTGGCGCTTGAATTGTTTGGCGCACCTTATGTTGTTAAAGACGATGGCTTAGCTGCAGGTAAGGGCGTTGTCGTTACCAATGACTTTGAGGATGCAGTTGCTCATGCGATGGCTTGCATTGATAGTCGTGATGGCGGCGCAGTTGTTATCGAAGAATTCCTAGATGGTCCAGAAGTTAGTTTGTTTGGCGTAAGTGATGGCACCACGATTGTGCCGCTGACTCCAGCGCAAGATTTCAAACGAGTCGGGGATAACGACGAAGGTCCGAACACTGGTGGTATGGGCGCATATTCACCATTGCCTTGGGCGCCCCAAAATTTTGTCGCTGACGTGACAAAGAATGTTTTGCAGCCGATGGTTGACGAAATGAATCGTCGAGGCATTCCATTCCAGGGCTTACTTTTCGCTGGTCTTGCCGTCACCAGTCGAGGGGTTCGAGTAATTGAATTCAATGCTCGCTTCGGTGATCCGGAAACTCAAGTTGTATTAGCCAGACTTAATTCATCTTTGAGTGAATTGCTATTGGCTGCAGCCACTGGAAAACTTTCCAGCCTGCCTGAGCTTGATTGGAAGTCAGAATCAGCGGTC
>JBEION010000115.1:0-3915 GCA_040377565.1 Candidatus Nanopelagicales bacterium
GCCAGCATCTTGATCGCCACAGGCATCATCAATTGCAATTGTGCGGAAACCGTAGGAGAACGAATCAACGATCGTTGCACGAACGCAACCTGATGAAGTCACGCCAGTAACTAGAACAGTATCAATTCCGTTGGTAGTCAAAATACTGCTCATGTCAGTACCAAAGAATGCGGAAGGGAAGCGCTTTAGGATGTAAACGTCGCTGTCATCCCATAGATCTGGGTGAATTTGAGCTTCGTAAGATCCAGGATGAATGTCGCGCAGGGCCGGAACTTTCCAGCGAGCGAACTCAGTGTCAGTGGACCATGCAACTGCAGTGTGAATGATTGGAATTCCAGCAGCTCGCGCAGCAGGGAATAGGCGAGCAGCGTTCTTGATTGCCCGTTGGGCGTGCTCACTTCGACCTAAAGCAAACTTTGGGTCACAAAATGACATCTGAAAGTCAACGGCAATAATCGCTGGTTTGGTGCCCCAGCCAACTTCGCCTTGTCCGTAACCAGCATTTTCGAATGAATCTGACATGTGCCCTCCAAATGGCAAAATACCCACTTCTTGTATACATCTATTCCAGAATTCATGCTGGCTTTTGACTAAATTAAGGCTTTCGATGGCAGTTGGCAACGAAAAGTGACAGAATTGTATGCAATCCGGCTAATCAGGAGCACAAGTGAGTAGTTTCGACCTTTATAAGACCGCTGACGAACACGAAGAACTCAGATCAGTGGTTCGAGCTTTGGCAGATGCCAAGATTGCTCCCTTCGCAGCGGAGGTGGATGAAGATGCCCGCTTCCCACAAGAGGCCTATGACGCATTAATTGGCGCGGAACTCCAGGCCATCCATGTGCCTGAGGCTTACGGAGGCGCTGGCGCCGATGCCTTAGCTTCGGCAATTGTGGTGGAAGAGGTTGCCAGAGCCTGTGCTTCCAGCAGTTTGATTCCAGGTGTAAACAAACTTGCTTCACTGCCAGTAATCCATAGTGGCAGTGAAGAACTAAAGAAAGAGTTCTTGCCTGGTCTTGCCTCGGGCGAAACCCTTTGGTCATACGCACTTTCTGAAACTGATGCAGGCAGTGATGCGGGCGCAATGAAAACTACAGCTGTAGCAAATGGTGACTCGTGGACTTTGAACGGTTCGAAAAAATGGATCACCAATGCTGGCGAGAGTCACATCTATACCGTGCTTGCTGTAACCGATAAAGAAAAAGGTGCTCGCGGTGGCATCACAGCATTCATTGTTAAGAAAGACGATCCAGGCGTAAGTTTCGGCGTGCCAGAAAAGAAGTTAGGAATCAAGGGATCACCAACTCGCGAAGTTTATTTAGACAACGTAGTGATTCCGGATTCTCGTCGAATCGGCGAAGTGGGATCAGGCTTTGGTATTGCGATGTCAACACTTGATCACAGTCGGATCGCAATTGCGGCTCAAGCAGTTGGTATTGCTCAGGGCGCATTGGATTTCGCAGCCGGTTACATCAAGGAGCGTAAGCAATTTGGTAAGGCAATTGCCGAATTCCAAGGGATCCAATTCATGGTTGCAGATATGTCGATGAAGCTTGAAGCTGCGCGCCAACTAACTTATGCAGCAGCAGCCCGAAGTGAACGCAATGATGCTGATTTAACTTTCTTTGGCGCAGCAAGTAAATGCTTTGCTTCAGATGTTGCAATGGAAATTACTACTGATGCGGTTCAGTTACTGGGTGGCTATGGCTACAGCCGTGACTATCCTGTTGAGCGCATGATGCGCGATGCCAAGATTACTCAGATTTACGAAGGCACAAACCAGGTTCAGCGCATTGTGATGTCGCGTCACACTTTGGCATCTAGATAACCAATGTCACAAGCATCTCCGGAAAAACTGCGCCGAGATGCGCTTGGAATTTTGGCTGCCGCAATTGCAGCGCAATTAGCAGTATCCACTGCGCAACAAGGACTTCCAGCTCTTGGCCCAATTCTGGCCAGCACATTTAACCTGACAACTTCAGGTGTTGGCCTACTGCTTGGAACGATCAGTCTGGGCACGGCCGGGGCTGTGATCTTTTGGGGTAACTTGGCCGATCGAATCGATGATCGATTAGTTGCACTAATTGGATTGCTGGGCACTGCAACATGTTTTGTGATCGCCGCATTCTTTAAGGCATCTGAAGTAGCACATTTCGCACTTATCTTTGCCGGCATCATGATGGCATCGCCGACGGTTGCGATGACCAAAGGGTTAGCCAGAAACTTTGTTCACTTAGGAAATATTGGATTTGCACTTTCAACGAGACAAGCGGCAGTTCCTGTGGGTGGCGTCATCGGTGGAATCGTCCTAACTGGCATTGCAGTTTCACACGGACTTAGTGCTGCGCTCTATGCCCTTGCCGCATTAATCATTTTGGGCGGGCTCTTTGTAATGTTTGCTCCAGCTGGAGTTCCAGAACCACCACGCCTAAAAGCGGAAAATCTACCACCAGTGAATTGGCGCAGGCTTTCACCGATCTTGATTGCTGCTGCATTTTTTTGTCTGACTCAATTAGGAATCGTTGCGCTACTAACTCTTTACTTGAGTGGTAGCAGAGGTTGGACTCCAACACAGGCCGGACAACTTTATGCATTAATGATGGCTTTTGTGATTCCACTTCGAATTCGTCTAGGCGTAATTAGCGATCGTTATCCAACCAGACGGGTGCAATTCCAGATCGTAATTGCGCTATTGGGGGCAACGCTCCTTCTGCTTTGCGCAGTACTCGAGCAATATGCAATTGTCGTGCCACTGCTTTTCTTGGCTGGAATCTCAGCCATGGGTTGGAATGGCTTACTTTTCACCACGGCAGTTGTTGCGGTTCCTCCAGAGCGGGTTGGATTTACCCAAGGGGTTTTGCACAGCTTCATATTTGCTGCAGGGGGAGTTTCGCCGATCATCATGTCTCAGATTGTTGAATCTTTCAGTTGGCAGGCAGCCTGGACCGTAATGGCGATATGCTCAGTTATGGCGGCGGTTTCGCTCAAAATGTTTGACCCTTCACCAGCCCAGACAAAGGAAACGGCATGAGTAAGCAACGCGTTGATACGGATCTTTTGGATGAGATTCAGCGACGAGTTTTATGGCTTGCAGTCCGAATGGTTGACTTTGCAAACCGGGAACGCGAACTAAAGGACGACGTCAAAGTTGGTGGCCATCAGGCCTCAAGTGCGTCCCTTACTTCGATCATGACTGCACTTTACTTTGACCATCTAGATGGACCAGATCGAGTAAGTGTTAAGCCACACGCATCTCCAGTTTTTCACGCCATTCAGTACTTGCTTGGAAATCTTGATGAAAGTTACTTAAAGCGTTTGCGCGAATTTGGCGGTCTACAGTCCTACCCATCACGTACCAAAGATCCAGATGCACCAGACTTTTCAACTGGCTCGGTTGGTCTTGGCGCAGCAGCTCCACTTTTTGCGGCAGCAACCAGACGTTACGTAGACTCACATTTTGGCGAGCGACCACATTCTCGCTTCATTGCATTGATCGGTGATGCCGAACTGGATGAAGGCAACGTTTGGGAAGCGGTAGCTGACCCGGCAACAACCGAACTTGGAAATGTGATGTGGGTTGTTGACTTTAATCGACAGTCACTTGATCGTGTTATTCCTGGAATTCGTATCATGCAGTGGCGCGCTCAGTTTGAAGCAGCTAGTTGGCATGTAATTGAAGTTAAGTATGGAAAGAAATTGCAAGCAAAGTTTGCTCAGCCGTTTGGTAAGGACCTTGAAGCCTGGATCGATGCCATGGCCAACGAGCAGTACCAGTCTTTGTTTGGCTTTAGAGGTCAAGAATTGCGCACTAGATTTTTAGAAGGGGCGCCAGCTGAAGTTGGACTTTCTGTTGCCGAGCTAAACGATGAAGACCTATACGAACTAGTTACAGATCTTGGTGGACATAACTTAGAC
>JBEION010000186.1:0-2780 GCA_040377565.1 Candidatus Nanopelagicales bacterium
ATATTTGACCGAGCTGCAGCAACTGCTATTGCCTACAGTGAAGCTTTAGATCACGGCCACGTTTCAAAGGGTCTATCTATTAAGCATGGACTTTTCGACAAGTTGGTTTACTCCAAGTTGCGCCACGCAATGGGCGGTCGAGTAACACACGCGATTTCCGGTGGAGCTGCACTCGGATCTCGGTTAGGACATTTTTACCGAGGTATTGGGTTAATAATTCTGGAAGGCTACGGTCTAACTGAAACAACTGCTGGCAGCACTCTTAACTTGCCTTCAGCTTTAAAGATTGGCTCAGTTGGTCGTCCACTGCCAGGTACCGGTGCCCGCATTGAATCTGATGGTGAGATCTTGCTAAAGGGACCACACGTATTTGCTGGTTACTGGAACAACGACGCGGCAACTGCAGAGGCTATGACCTCTGATGGTTGGTTCCGAACTGGCGACATTGGTGAACTTGATGGTGAAGGCTACTTGAGAATTACCGGTCGCAAGAAAGAACTCATTGTTACCGCTGGTGGTAAGAACGTTGCGCCTGCCGTACTTGAAGATCGACTTCGGGCAAATCCGATCATCAGCCAGTGTGTCGTAGTTGGTGACAACAAGCCTTACATTGGTGCATTGGTCACATTGGATCAGGATGCCTTGCCACAGATTTTGGCTGCTAACAATATTGAATCTGCTCCGATGTCTGACTTGATTCAAAATGCAGACGTGCGTGCTCTGGTTCAGAAAGCAGTTAACGCTGCCAATGAAGCAGTTTCGAATTCTGAAGCGATTAAGAAGTTTGTAATCTTGCCGGAAGATTTAACGATTGACAATGGCTACTTAACTCCAAAAATGAGTATTCGTAGACATTTGATTGTTCAGGATTTCGCAGGCGACATTGAAGGTCTTTACGCTTAATTCAGATCACGGCTTTTAACAGGATCGGAAATTCATGCGAGTAATGCCCCTAGCTTTAGGTTGGGTTGCTACAAGAGCTTGGGTTTTACTATCTGGTTTTGGCTTGATCTTCTATCCAGAATCTGAATTCTTATTTAGCGATGTCCGCCTATACGACTGGTGGGCTGGCAATATTGCAGATTCGTTCTTTCCAATCAACGATCCAATGTGGCAATACCCGCCGCTAGCTGCCGTGGTATTTCTGGCTGGGTACTTGTTAGCTGGGAATACTGTTGGGTTTGTTTTCTTGGCAACTGTTGCAGACTTAGCTATTTTCTTACTCTTAGTCCGAGCTGGAAGAGAGCAAGAAAACTCCACGCCGGCATTTATTTGGATGCTTACCCCACTGATAATGGGTCCTATCATCCTGGGTCGGTTTGATGTTTTTGTAACTTTGGCGGCCGTCGCTGCATTGCTCTATGTGGGACAGGCCCGCAAGTTTGGAATTGCGATTGCAATCGGCGCACTCTTAAAGGTGTGGCCAGTGCTCTTGTTACTTGCAACACCCAAGGGTTCAGCACTGAAAGTCATCACTTGGTTCGCTGGCACATTTGCCGCAGGAAGTTTGCTACTTAGTCTTTGGTGGAGTGAGAGTTTTTCATTTATCGGTGGTCAGCGATCTCGCGGACTACAGATTGAATCCGTCGGTGCACTTCCCTATCAACTTTGGAATGCTGGCCCTGGAAATGTATCGTCAGCATTTCAATTCGGTGCGATAGAAGTAGTAGCCTCTGGAACTTCGATTGTTTCTTTGGTAATCACTTTGGTTGGCTTGGCTTTGCTTGGAACTCTCTTGTTTTGGAGAGTTACTGGCAGATTGAATTCAGCTAATCCAGCGGACATTGCATTACTAGCGGTTTTGATTTCCATTGTGACCAGCCGCGTGCTTTCTCCGCAGTACATGGTTTGGGTATTTGGTTTACTTGCAGTCAGCGCGTTCAAACCCCAACAAAACTTCAAAAAGATTTCAATTTTGATTTGCATTAGTGCTGGGATTGGGCAAGTTATTTACCCGTGGTGGTACCTAAGTCTTCAGCAAGGCGGTGTGCATGCCGTTGCTGCGCATGGGATTCGCATCTTAACTCTGCTCTGGGCAACCTCAATTGCCTGGAATAACTTGAGAGTAGTTAGTCAGAAAAATCCAAGCCAGATAGCAATCCATCCAACTTCTTAAAGTTTTGGTCCCAAGTCCACTCTTGAGTCACCCAATTGCGTCCCGCTTCACCCATTTTTTTGGCGACGTCAGGATTTGAAAAAAGATACGCAATGCGATCGGCAATCTCGGCAGTATTTGTCCCATCAACCAAGTACCCAGTCTCACCATCAATAACCGCATCTACGGCCCCACCGCTGTCACCCACGATTACTGGTAATCCAGTAGCAGAACCTTCAAGGAAAACAATGCCGAGTCCTTCAACATCCCAGCCACCCATTCGAGTTCGACACGGCATGGCAAATATGTCTCCGGCTGCGTACCACTTCGACAATTCGGTTTGACTTACTTTGCCTGTTAGGTGAACGAAATTCTCTAGTCCTAATTTTTTTACTAGCCGTTCTATATCTTTCCGATATGGGCCATCACCAACAATGATCAAGCTGGCATTGGGCGCTGTCTGCTGAATTATAGGTAAAGCTCGAATCAATTCGTCTTGACCTTTACGAGCCATCAGTCGGGATACACAAACAATTACTGGTCGATCAATCCAACCAAGTTCAGTTCTTAGTTGATTTCCAGAACTCAAGTTGTCTGGTGAAAATTCGGTGGAATCAACACCTGGAACGATTCTTCGCATTCTTGCCGCAGCATCTGGACTTAACGCTTTAGCAATCTTTTTATG
>JBEION010000070.1:0-5107 GCA_040377565.1 Candidatus Nanopelagicales bacterium
CAGAAGAAGCTTTAAACGCAATGGCTGCATTTAGAATTCACCGAGATCAATTACTAACAAGTTTCGATGTACTTGGATATCCCGCGCCCGCTGCAAGCGCGGCATATTCAATAACACCTCAAGTCCTCGATGATCCAAGCGCCAGAGTTGCAGCAGCTCTGCTGGAAGAGAATGCAATTGCACATTGGGCTAATGCCCTCTTTTACCTACCCGCTCAGATCAAGCAACGGGAATGTGAATTTCTACAAGGCTGCGCAATTCGATCATTTAGTTGGTCTGGGATTGCCAAAGCGTTTAGTTCGGCTACGTAAATCTCTAGATCGTAATAACGAGACGAATAACTAAAGCAGCTAGCACGAGCAAGAACGTATAACGAACAAATGAACTTCCGCGATCAAGAGCTGTTCTTGCCCCTAGATAACCGCCAATCAAGTTCGCTGGTGCCATCAATGCGGCAACTAGCCAAATCACGTGGCCACCAGGGATGAAGATAATCAATGCGGCCAAATTGGTAGCAACATTTACAAATTTAGCGATTGCCGAAGCACCCAAGAAACTAGTGCCCACAAAACTGACCAATGAAAACAGCAGAAACATTCCGGTGCCTGGACCGATCAAGCCATCATAAAACCCAATAACTAATCCAATAAGCGGTGCGACAACTGGTGACACTTTCCGAATCGTTTCAAGCTTTCCAAAGTCCGGACGCAAAACCGTAAATGTGCCAACTGCAATCAAGATGATCAGAATGATCGGCTCAAAAATGTCTCGCGAAATGTTTGTTGCAAGTAGCGCGCCACAAAGCGAGCCAACAAACGCAGCGCTCATCGTTGGGATTAACTGTTTTGCATTGACTTCAATCTTCTTGCGATAAGTATTTGCGGCCATGCTTGTTCCAACAATCGAGACTGCTTTATTGGTTCCTAAAATGCTCGCCAAGGGCGCGGTTGGAAATGTCCAAAGTAGAACGGGTAATTGAATAAGTCCACCACCACCTGCAACCGCATCGACGAATCCCGCCAGGAATGCTGCTGCAACGCAAATTAGAACGATCCAGATTGAAATCTCGACTAATTGCCCAGACATTGTTACTGGTTACTCCAGTCCATAACCACGTTCAAGACTTCGCCCAACCTCTGGACCGTTGCATCTGGAGTGATACCTAAGTCCGATGATTGCGATGCTGGAATATTTGAATGTGGAATCCAAATACCTTTCATGCCAATTGACTGCGCACCATGAATGTCATCAAACAGCCGGTCACCAACGAAAGCTGCATTCTTAGGTTCAATATCTAAGTTGTAAAGAACGTCTGCAAAAACTGACTTGTGTGGTTTACCTGCTGGGGTTTCACTTGTGAAGAGTAAGTAGTCGAAGAGGTGAAGTACGCCATCGCGTTCAAGTACTGCCTCATGATGTCTGCGCGGCCACATTGTGTTGGACAGAACTGCAGTTTTGATGCCTCGTCCCCGCAGGCCTTCGAGAAGTTCAATCGCATCTGGGTCGGTGTAAGTGTGAGGATCCCAGCCACTCAAGTAACTTTCTAAAGCTTTCGAATGCAACGGGCTCGAAGTATCAACTCCAGCTTCATGAAACAATTCGTCAAGTACTCCAGTACCAACTTCGCCATTAGTTTCAAACTGCCTGGACCAGCGTGCCTGTTCACCATGATTTAAAACTTCAGCTAGTTCTTTTGCATTTTCGGGATCATAAATATTCGAGTAGCCAAGCCAAAGCTCGAATAGATCTACGTTATGCCAAGGAGTTAGCGTGCCACCCCAGTCAAAAACCACAGCCTTAATTGTCATGACTGTTACTTCTTGGTGACTAACGAGACTACTTCTGAAACAAAGTCCGCTATTGGGACAAGGGTTTGATCTCCAGATTTACGATCCCTAAGTTCAATTACACCATCTGCCAAACCTTTGCCTACAACAGCAATGGTTGGAATTCCAAGCAACTCAGAGTCGTTGAACTTAACTCCGGGAGAAACACCTCTGCGGTCGTCAAACAAAACTCTGACGCCACTTGCTTCAAGTTCTTCACTTATGCGATTTGCAACGTCGAAAGGTTCATCTTCACGTCCAGTGGCAATTATATGAATGTCTGCCGGCGATACTTCCCGTGGCCAGATCAGTCCCTTCTCATCGTGTAACTGTTCGGCAATAGTTGCTACCGCACGAGAAACACCAATGCCATATGAACCCATGGTCACTGTTACCAGTTCACCATTTTCATCAAGAACTTTCAGATCCAAAGCTTCGGCATATTTGCGACCTAATTGGAAAATGTGCCCAATCTCAATGCCGCGCGCGATGCCGACTTCTGCTTCGCAGTTGGAGCAGCCGTCTCCTTGGCGAACTTCGGCAGCTTCGATTACGCCATCCCAGGCAAAATCTCGTCCCGCTACTAAGTCATAAACATGGTTGCCGCGCTTGTTCGCTCCAGTTATCCAGCGCGATCCCTTAACTACCCGAGGATCAACTAAGTATTGGATGCCTGATTTAGATTTCAAACCGAGAACTTCTGGACCGATGTAACCCTTAACCAGGGCTGGATGCTTTTTGAAGTCTTCTTCTTCGAAAGCTTCAATTGATATTGGGTGAAGCGCAGCTTCAACTCGCTTTAGATCAACTTCACGATCACCAGGTAGCCCAATTACAAGTGGTGCTCGGTTTCCAGCGAGATCAACTTGCATCACTACGACATTCTTTAAAGTATCGCCGGCATGCCAGTCTCGATCGGATCTACGTAATTCTGCTCTGGCATTTGAAACTTCTACCAATGAAGCAATAGTTGGAGTGTCTGGTGTGTCCTCAACGTGGGCTGCTGGAATTCCAGTGGCATCAATTTCGGCTGGAACCCGAGTGACAATAGCCTCAACGTTTGCAGCCAAGCCACAACTTGGACACTTTACATATGTGTCTTCGCCGCTATCGCAAGTTGCCAAGAATTCTTCGCTCTTAGATCCACCCATCGCTCCCGACATTGCCGAAACAATTTCGTAATTCATGCCAAGTCGATCAAATGTCTTGATGTATGAATCGCGATGACGTTGGTATGAAATATCCAAACCAGCATCATTGATATCGAAGGAGTATGAGTCCTTCATAACAAACTCTCGTGCTCTTAGAATTCCCGCACGTGGTCTAGCTTCGTCGCGGTATTTAATCTGGATGTGATAAATGCAAAGCGGCAGATCTTTGTATGACGAGTACTCCCCCTTGACCATAAGAGTGAACATCTCTTCGTGCGTTGGACCTAATAGATAGTCAGCTTTCTTTCGGTCCTGCAATCGAAATAAATTATCTCCGTACTCATTCCAACGACCCGTTTTTTCATAAGGTTCGCGTGGCAACAAGGCTGGGAAATGAACTTCTTGGAATCCAGCGCTATCCATTTCTTCTCGAACTATGCGCTCAACATTTCGATAAACCAAATATCCAAGGGGTAACCAAGACCAAATGCCTGGTCCTACGCGGCGAACATAACCACCACGTACCAGAAGTCGGTGACTAGGTACTTCGGCATCCGCTGGATCCTCGCGTAAAGTCCGCAAGAACAGGGTTGACATGCGTAGCACTAGCGCTCCTAGGGTCTAAATGAATAGTGCCTCAATCGTACAGAAGAATTAGGTTCAATTTGAGTTGCCTTGGGCTTAGCAGCAGGATCGAGACTGGGCTATCCGAATTAACTAAATAGGACTGTGGCAAAGGTGTCGACTTGTTCAAAGCCAACACTTCTATATGTTTTCAAGGCGACTTCGTTGTAGTCATTGACGTACAGCGAAACAACAGGCGCCACATCCGCTAGAACAAGTTTCACAACGGCAGCCATCGCAGATACTGAGATTCCTTTGCCGCGATACTCGGGCTTAACCCAAACTCCTTGAATCTGAGCTACACCAGCACCCACGGTTCCAATTTCCGCTTTAAAAACCAACTCGGAACCTAAGTACTTAACAAACGATCGCCGACTCGAAACAAGTTCAGAAATTCGATTTCGATACGCATTGCCGCCACCGTTAATAGTTGGGCTAATGCCAACTTCTTCAGTAAACATTGCAATACAAGCTGGAACCAGATCTTCTAAGTCTGAAAGATTTGAATACCGAACATCGTGATCAATCTCAACCGATGAGTTAGTTCGCATACTTAGAACCGGTTGATTACCTCGAACTTCACGCGCCGGTCCCCAACTAGCCGAAACTCTTGACCAAAGATCAAGCACTTCTTCCGCTGGTCCAACTATGGATGAACTTCGTCTGCCACTTCTGTTTAATACTGTTGCAAATTCTTGTCTTGCTATCAAAGAAGTGTTGACCGGAACTATGTTTGCGCCGGTCATCAAAACAGACTTCAAATTTCCATCATCAAAGTATCCAAGTAAATCTGGATAACTAGGACGGAACCTGCTTTGCTTAGTTTGTTCAAGTCGAGCGGCAAGAAAGCAATGGCGCACTGGATCTTGTTCAATCAAGTTTTTGACTAGATCAATTGAGTGCGCATCAAGTGCACGGATTTCGTGTGCCATACCAAACTTTGATTTAGGTGACAGAAACTATTGGGG
Organism: Candidatus Nanopelagicales bacterium; assembly: GCA_040377565.1. Lineage (GTDB taxonomy): Bacteria > Actinomycetota > Actinomycetes > S36-B12 > UBA5976 > UBA5976. Next base: position 4,570 of record JBEION010000070.1, read on the forward strand.
CGCCTTCAGAATCCATGCTCTCGGCAAGTTTCATCGCTTCTTCAATTAAAGTTTCAACAATTTGAGCTTCCGGAACGGTTTTAATAACTACACCCTTAACGAAGATCTGTCCCTTGCCATTTCCGCTAGCAACTCCAAGATCTGCTTCACGTGCTTCGCCAGGTCCATTAACTACGCAACCCATAACAGCAACGCGCAATGGAACTTCCAAACCTTCAAGTCCAGCAGTTACTTGTTCAGCCAATGTGTAAACATCAACTTGGGCACGACCACACGATGGACAGCTAACAATCTCAAGTCCGCGCTGCTTCAGGTTTAGGGATTCAAGAATTTGATTTGCAACTTTCACTTCTTCAACTGGCGGAGCGGAAAGTGAGACTCGAATCGTGTCGCCGATTCCATCACTTAGCAATGAACCGAACGCGACAGCCGACTTGATGGTTCCTTGGAACAACGGACCAGCCTCTGTTACGCCAAGGTGAAGTGGGTAATCAGATTGCGCAGCAAGTAAGCGGTAAGCCTGAACCATTACAACTGG
>JBEION010000226.1:0-2259 GCA_040377565.1 Candidatus Nanopelagicales bacterium
AATGTTGTCTACGCCTTGAAGCAAAGCAGCCATTCGCTCGAGACCCATTCCGGTATCAATGCTCTTTGAAGGCAGCTCGCCAAGAATTGGGAAGTTTTCTTTGCCTGGCCCTTCGCCACGTTCAAATTGCATGAACACAAGATTCCAAACTTCTAGATATCTTGTTTCATCCGCAATCGGTCCACCTTCACGGCCGTGTTCAGGTCCGCGATCGTAATAAATCTCCGAACACGGTCCACATGGTCCAGGCACACCCATTGACCAATAGTTATCGGCCATGTCGCGGCGTTGAATTCGCTCCATAGGCACACCGACAACTTTGTGCCAGATGTCTACGCTCTCGTCATCATCTAAATAAACCGTCACCCAAAGCTTGTCTTCTGGGAAGCCGTAGCCACCTGCAGACACTGGTGAGGTTAGTAACTCCCAGGCATATGGAATTGCTTGCTCTTTGAAGTAGTCACCAAAGGAAAAGTTTCCGCACATTTGGAAAAACGAAGCATGGCGCGTGGTCTTGCCTACTTCTTCAATATCTAAAGTTCTAACAACTTTTTGCGCAGAAACTGCACGAGGATAAGGTGGCGCAGCTTCACCCAAGAAATATGGCTTGAACGGAACCATTCCCGCGTTAACGAACAAAAGTGTTGGATCATCAAGTAGCAGACTGGCGCTAGGCACGACCGTGTGACCTTTGGACTCAAAGTAGTTCAAAAATCTGGATCGAATTTCAGCGGATTCCACTGCTATCAACTCTTTCTATTTAGTGTCAGTTTGCAGATAAAAACCCACAAATCTGGCGCGCTATCCCCTAAACCCTAACGAACTAAGTAGGTTTCGGCTTAATCCCTACCCAGAATGGAACGAATTTTGCTCCAAACCTGACTCAAAACTGCTTCCTCACCGCGATCGGTTGGTTGGTAGTACTTGGCTTTGGTCAACGGGTCTGGCAGATAAACCTGTTCGCTCACTCCGGCCGGATCATTGTGTGGATACGAGTACCCAACGCCATGACCTAAATCTCCGGCCCGCGCATAGTGCGAGTCCCGCAAATGGGCTGGGACGGTTCCGATGTCGCCAGATCTAATGTCTTCGATTGCTCGATCAATGGCCAGATAAGCACTATTTGATTTCGGCGCAAGTGCCAGTGCAATAGTTGCTTGCGACAAAGTGATTCGGGCTTCTGGCATACCGATGAGTGCCACCGTCTGGGCCGCCGATACCGCCAGCGACAGCAACGAGTTGTCAGCGAGTCCAATGTCTTCACTGGCGCTAATCATCAGTCGACGAGCGATGAATCTCGGATCTTCTCCAGCCTCAAGCATGCGTGCTAAGTAGTGCAGCGCAGCGTCGGGATCAGATCCACGAATCGATTTGATGTAGGCACTAATGATGTCGTAGTGCTGATCACCGGCTTTGTCGTATCGCACAACATTGTGATCACTTGCCGAACTAATGTCATCAACCGAAATTTCAGAATGTGAATTTCCGAGCGCCACTCCCGCTGCCGCTTCAAGCACAGTTAGAGCGCGCCTAGCGTCGCCACCTGCTAATCGAATCAACATCTCGAGTGCATCAGAAGTAATCGTGACTGCGTCGTTCAGGCCACGTGGATCTGAAATCGCGCGGGTAATGACATTGGTGATCTCGCCTTCGTCTAACTCAGACAGTGTCACTAGAAGCGAACGTGACATCAGTGGAGCAATAACTGAGAAGGATGGATTCTCGGTAGTAGCAGCGACCAGAGTTACCCAACCGTTTTCAACTCCTGGTAACAGTGCATCTTGCTGCGTTTTATTGAAGCGATGTACTTCATCAACAAATAGCACTGTTGAAACACCATAAAGCGACTTATTCTCTTGCGCTGCCGTGATTACTTCTCGGACATCTTTAACTCCAGCATTAATTGCCGAGAGTTCCATAAACTTTGCTGAGCCTGCTCTGGCAATTAGTTGCGCCAAAGTTGTCTTGCCAGTTCCAGGTGGACCCCACAGAATCACTGATGACTTGGTATCAACGTCATTCGGTTGCAGGAGCTTATGTAATGGGCTTCCCTTAGCAATCGCTTTACGTTGACCAACGAACTCATCAAGAGTGCGTGGGCGCATTCGAACTGCTAGCGGCGAACCGCCAGATTCTTGATCAAAAAGCGAATCAGTCATCGCTAGCGTCTTGAGCGAATGGATCTGCGTCAATCCCAGCTTCAAGTCGCTGTTGATCTGTGATTGGAGTTGGTGCACTTGTTAGTGGATCAAAGCCAGC
>JBEION010000292.1:0-1527 GCA_040377565.1 Candidatus Nanopelagicales bacterium
AGTCATATTCGGCAAGGCCAAGGGCCAAAGCCGCAACAGTTGTAACTGAACCTGCCAGACCGATCAAACTTTTCGCTTCCACAATCGGAACGGCAAGGTATGCCTGGTCAATTGCAGCATCTATGTCTGAAGTAGCTGCCGCGATTTGTTCCGGAGTTGCTGGATCACTCACTAAGTGGCGCTCTGTCATTCGCACACAACCAACGTTGGTGCTAATTGCCGCAGTTGGCTTAGTTGTACCCAGTACAAATTCGGTTGAGCCGCCACCGATGTCAATAACTAAGTAAGGCGCGTTAGGTGCTGACTCCAAATTCAAAAGATCTGCAGTTGCACCTAGGAAAGAAAGCGCTGCTTCTTCATCACCGCTGATGATGTCTGGTTCAATTCCTAGTCTGGCCACGATGCCAGCTACAAACTCGTCACGATTTGAAACATCACGACTTGCGCTGGTTGCCACAAACCGAACTAGTTCAGGTTTGTGTTCTGTGATTAAAGCTGCGTAGGTATCGATGGCTGCAAAAGTTCTTGTTAAGGCAGCTTGGGAAAATTCTCCAGTTTTGTCTACGCCTTCACCTAAGCGGACGATAACCATAGTTCGCACAACATCGGTAAGTTTTCCGTTTTCGATATCGGCAATCAGAAGTCGAATTGAATTTGTGCCGCAATCAATTGCTGCCACTCTCAATGTCATCACCTCCGCATGGTCCGGTCTGTCCCCAGTCTTTCAACATAGCCAGTGCCATGTCACCAAGTGGATTAACGCCTGGTCCAGCAGCTAGTGAATGTCCAATCAATACATGAAGACACTTCACCCGAGTTGGCATTCCCCCAGCACTAATTCCGGCAATTTCTTCCACATGCTCGATTGCTTCGCGCTGCGCTAAATAGATTTCATGTGCGGCTTCATATTTCGCAGCCAGTTCTGGATCCGCTGCAATCGCATCGGCTAATTCCTTCATCACGCCATTTGCTTCTAATGTGCCAATTGCGCCTGTGGCTTTGGGGCAAGTCATGTAATAAAGCGTTGGAAATGGAGTGCCGTCGTCTAAGCGGGGCGAAGTCTTTAGAACATCAGGCTGGCCACAGGAACATCGATGCGCAACTTCAATCACACTTCGTGGGTCTCGGCCGAGTTGGGCACGCACTGCTGCGAAATCTTCTGGGTTAAGCATGGTGTTACTGAGGCAGATCGTCGGACTGCACAACTAACGGATCATCAGCTGGTGGTGGATTGTCTGCAAGCTTGGTGCTACTCCAAAGTTTGGTGTACCAAGCCGAGTCATCATTAGGTACTAACGCACCTGGAACACCAGCAATCGCAGTATTTGTCTCTTCGTCAAGAACTACGAAACCGATTTCACCAGGGAAAACATAGTTAAGTCGTTCCCGGGCCAGCGCTTGCAGGTAAGCCGGATCCGCAAGTCTGGCTTGACGGTTGTTCAATTCGTCAATCTTGGCTTGTTGCGAAATAACTTGTTGCTCTAAGTCTTTGATTTCGCGTCGCTCTTGAATCAAAGCGCGCAGTGG
>JBEION010000232.1:0-2223 GCA_040377565.1 Candidatus Nanopelagicales bacterium
CCTACAACAGCTTCTGATTTCGTGGCTTCAACTAGCGACATTCAGCATTGCCTTTCCTTTAGTTCAGGCGTTATTAACCTTCGAAGTCTATTTGGGTTGATACCTTCGCCGATACCGAAATTGTCACTTTGTGACAAAACTTACGCGGGAAAACCCCTTGTTTTACTGAGGAATTTCTTGTTTCCCGATATTCACCAAGTCGTACTGATTACCCAGAGCGATTTGTACATATATGTCCGTTAGTGCTTTCGGACGGTACAAAACAATGCGATCCACGGCGTACGGCAGATACACGGCTTCTTGCATCACCAGTTCTTCAATCTTTCGATTCAACCCCGCCGCTTCGGCTGATGTCTGGGCACCTTCGAGGGAATCTAGCAACGCATTGATTTCATCTAAATCAAGTTCTGCAAAGTTTTGATTTGAAGAAGGTTTTATCTTTCTACCGTCAATCAGTGGCGCCCAAAATGAAAGTGCGGATGAATAATCTGGACCCCAACCGGTCGAAGCAAGTCCAATTCCTTGAGCGCTCATAGTTTCTGGAGAGCCAAGTCCAGTGGTGAAATACTCAGCAAAGTTTGCATACTCAACTGGATCAACAACTATGCCAACCCGAGCCAAACTTTTTTGAACTGATAGAAAAATGTCTTTTCCAATTCCAATCGCGACATACGCCATCTTTATTTGGAAACCATCTGGGTAGCCGCATTGCGCCAAGCTCTCTCTAGCTTTTCGAATGTTTCCAGTTTCGTCACTGCCACTTGGATAAGGATTGTAAGAGCTGTCATATCCAAGAATCGTTGGCGGACTCAGCGAGTGCGCAATCGCGGCAGTTGCGCTGCCGCCTCGCACATTCTGTAAATCAACTTTGTCTAGTGCGTAGAAGATTGCGTCGCGGCAAGGAACGCGATCTAACGGTGGAAGGTTTGGGTTAACTACTAGGAAGTTAACGAAACTCATTTCCGGATTATCAATAAGGGATCTTTGCGACTCTTGTGCCAACGTTGCATCTCGCGCAATCGGAGCGAGTCCATAATTCAACTTCACATCAATCTCGCCATTTAACAAAGCTTGATCTGTACTGTCGGCATCAGGGAAGATTTTCCAAGACATCACATCGACTTTTGGAATTCTGATGCCATCAGATGCTTGCGACCAGAGTTCGTTCTTAGTGAATGAATACTGCAAGTCTGCTTGATCAATGGTTAATACGAATGGACCATTTGATGATGGGCTACTTGCATAAGTGGCTCCAGATGCACGCAATGTTATGTCTTTCGACATTTGAATTGGCGCAAATTGCGGAGTCGCAAGAAGGCGTGGGAACTCATAGAAGGATCGATTCAAGTTAAATACGATTGTCGATTCATCTGGAGTAACAATGGAAGGCAAGTCTTCAGTTGGAGATACGTAAGGGCCTTGGTAGTCAGGCTTACCTGCGGTACAAGTACTGAGCAGACACAAATTATCAAGTGCAATTGGACTTTGTAGCGAGTCATCAAACAATCTTTGGATCGAATACTTGACGTCAGTTGCGGTAACTGGGGAGCCATCGCTCCAAAAAACATCAGGTCGTAACTTAAACGTCCAGGTAGTTTTGTCTTCATTTGAAACCGGCAGATCAGCTGCCAAGTCAGGAACGACAACTAAGCCTTCCTCGCTAGGTTTGCCAGCAAACGACATTAGATTGCGGGAAAATGTGCGGTGTACTACTGCACACCATGGATCAAAAGTTTGGGCTGGATCTAACGAGTCACATGGCGCAGACGAACCAAGTCGCAGTAATCCACCTGGTGTATCGCCACTTCCAACCGTTCGAGTTAATCCAGCGTTAAATCCACCAGGTGAATTGACCACGACAATTGACCCACCCAATAGGGCGATGCTTGCAATCGCTACAACTGCAAAGATCCCGACTTTTTTCCAGGGGTTTGACGTCATCTTGCCAACCTAGTTATTGCGAGCTTTCGTTCGATTGCGATCGCGATCAACCTTGGCCAGCGCAACTTTACGGATACGCACTGCAGTCGGTGTGACTTCAACACATTCATCTTCGCGACAGAATTCAAGTGCTTGTTCAAGACTTAATTGCTTGGCAGGAATTAGGCGCTCAAGTTCATCACCAGTTGCAGAGCGAACGTTTGTTAACTTCTTTTCACGAACTACGTTTACATCCATATCTTCAGCGCGAGCATTTTCACCGATGATCATGCCTTCATAAAC
>JBEION010000168.1:0-2971 GCA_040377565.1 Candidatus Nanopelagicales bacterium
GGCCCCACCGCTGTCACCCACGATTACTGGTAATCCAGTGGCAGAACCTTCAAGGAAAACAATTCCTAGTCCTTCAACGTCCCAGCCACCCATTCGAGTTCGACACGGCATGGCAAAGACGTCACCAGCTGCGTACCACTTCGACAATTCGGCTTGACTTACTTTGCCAGTTAGGTGAACGAAATTCTCTAGCCCTAATTTTTTGACTAGCCGTTCTAAATCTTTTCGATATGGGCCATCACCAACAATGATCAAACTGGCATTGGGCGCGGTTTGCTGAATTATAGGTAAAGTTCGAATCAATTCGTCTTGACCTTTACGAGCCATCAGTCGGGATACACAAACAATTACTGGTCGATCAATCCAACCAAGTTCAGTTCTTAGTTGAATTCCAGAACTCAAGTTGTCTGGTGAAAATTCGGTGGAATCAACACCTGGAACGATTCTTCGCATTCTTGCCGCAGCATCTGGACTTAACGCTTTAGCAATCTTTTTATGCGTGTACTCACTGATGTAAGTCAAGTAGTCAGTGTCATTGCCAATCTTGCGCAATGCCTGCCTAGTTCCTGGCGTCATTGCCCAACCGGTCTCGTGGCCTTGAGTCATGCCAACAATGTTCGTTACGCCTAGTTTTCGAAGTGGCGCAGCTAGTAAACCAAGCGGTGCTGCGGCACCAAACAAAACTCGCGTGATGTTCTCGGCTACTACGATCTGGCGCGCCATGGACAACGTTGATTTCGACGGCACTAACGTTTGGGTATTGGCTCGAACTATCTTGAAATCTTGGGCAGCATCAAACTCGGCTGCGCCTTCCCAATTTGAAGTAAGTACAGTTACTGATTCTGGATCAAATCTACGAACAATCTCGTAACCAAAAGTTTGAATTCCACCAGGACGGGGCGGGAAATCATTGGTGATAACAAGTGTCCGACCCATGGTTACATCTTGCCGTATTGGGTCAAACAGATGGAAAATGCATCACAGTGCAATGGCAGCGGATTGATCTGGTGTTGAATCACCCTTAATCAAGCGAAGCGGTGCCACCAAACCGGCTGTGGCTAACACATCTAAGACATCTTTATGCGGATCAAGTGATTCCGGCATAGGACCTAGAAGTGCTGTTACAACACAATCTGAGCAAGCAATGTCGCGCATAATGCAGCTCGAGCAATCAATTAACATACTGGGCTCCTAAAAGCTTCGGTTGTCTAACTGCTGCCAACGATATGAGAGCCCTCCGACAGTTTTACTGGTCGTGTCGCGCGGTGTGGCGAAATGCCTGCTCGGGTCCTGGAATTGTCGGTGTTTGCAGATAAAGTCCCCATTATGAGTCCGAGCCCCGCTTTCGAATCCCAGGCAAATGGGGCAGCTCTGACTATTTCTGACATTGGTAAACCACTGGCTCACACCACGTTCGTGATTGTTGACCTCGAAACTGCTGGCGGCAAACCAGCTGATGCCGGGATAACTGAAATCGGGGCTGTCAAAGTTCGAGGTGGCGAAGTCATCGGCGAGTTTCGAACATTTTGCTCACCAGGTGTTCCTATTCCGGCCTTCATTTCAGTCCTGACTGGAATTACCGATCACCATGTTGCAGATGCCCCAAATGTTGCTTCCGCAGTGCGCGAGTTCTTGGCGTTTGCAAATTTTGAGTCAGGTGACCAACCAGTTCTAGTTGCGCACAACGCCCCGTTCGATGTGGGATTTTTGAAATCTGCTTGTGCCAAATTTGATATTGAGTGGCCCAAGCCACCAGTTTTGGACACCGTGATTCTGGCTCGCAAGATTCTACGTAAAGACGAAGTGCGAAACCGAAAGCTTTCCACATTGGCACAATTCTTTAGAGCTCCAGTTAGTCCAACTCACCGCGCCTTGGATGATGCTCGAGCAACAACATCTGTGTTGCACGGCCTCATTGAACGCGTTGGAAATTTGGGTGTGCATGATCTTGAAGGATTGCAAACTTACAATGGCCCAGCAACCGAGAAGCGAAGGCGTAAAAGATATTTAGCGGACGGACTTCCCGAGTTACCAGGTGTCTACATTTTTTACGATGGCAACAACCGACCACTTTATGTTGGAACTTCAACCAACATTAGAAAACGCGTCATGTCATATTTCACTGCTGCAGAAACACGCGGTCGCATGACCGCAATGATTGAACTCGCCCAAAGAGTTGATGCTCATGTTTGTAGTACCAAACTTGAAGCGGCTATCCGCGAACTACGCATGATTAACGAGTTGCGTCCAACATATAACTTTCGCTCCAGGAATCCCGAGAAAACTACCTGGTTAACCATGACCAATGAAAAGTTTCCAAGACTTTCACTTTCCCGCCAGTCTCACTTACCAGATTCAGAACGCATTGCCGTTGGCCCGTTTCCAAATGGAAGTAGTGCTGAACTCGCAATGCATGCCATGCACCAAGCTACAGATTTACGTCAGTGCAAAGAGCGCATCACAAGTAAGTCCTCGATCTCGCCTTGTGTTTTGTTTGAAATGAAGCGTTGCATTGCCCCTTGTTTAACAGGTGCGGAAACCGTTGGTTACGAAGACATCGTTTTAGAAGCGAGTTCAATTCTCAATGGAAACTCCTCAGAGGTTTCTCGCAAGCTGATGGAAAAAATTGTGACTCTAGTAAAGGAAGAGAAATTCGAAGACGCTGCCTTAGTTCGAGATCGCATGCATGCTTTGGAAGACGGCGTACATAGATCCAGCAGGCTACGCGAGATTACCGCAATCCCACTTGTCATTGCGGCTCAGGCAAATGCGCTTGGCGGCTGGGAAATCCACGCAATCTCACACGGTCGATTTGCCGGCGCCATTGTTGCTCCCCCAGGCCAAGACCCAAAGCCTTATCTACTCAAGCTCAAGGGTTCCCTTGCATCAGACCTTGGTTTACCAACGCTTGTGTCCGAGGTCGAATTAGTCCTTAAGTGGTTGGGTGATGGTGTTACTCGATTAGTTGAAA
>JBEION010000023.1:0-8681 GCA_040377565.1 Candidatus Nanopelagicales bacterium
CACTCGATACTGACGGTCGGCTTTGGACTTACATGCCACAAGGACCATTCAAGAGTGAGGCTGAATACCGAACTTGGGTTGAAGGCGCTCAGCATAAAGCTGATCCATTCTTTTACGCGATTATCGATAGCGAAACAAATAAAGCAGTAGGTGTTGCTTCTTACTTGCGCGTTGATCCAGGTGCAAGCTCGATTGAAGTTGGTTGGATTACTTACTCACCAGTCATTCAGCAAAAGCCAATTGCTACCGAATCCATGTACTTGATGATGAAGTATGTCTTTGACCTTGGCTACCGTCGCTACGAGTGGAAATGTAATTCACTCAACCAACCATCGATTAATGCAGCCATGCGTCTAGGAATGTCCTTCGAAGGATTATTCCGCCAAGCCACGATGGTTAAGGGACATAACCGCGACACTGCCTGGTTCGCAATTCTCGATCGCGACTGGCCCGTCGCTCAAGATGCTTTCGTAGCCTGGTTAGATCCAGAAAACTTTGACGCAGAAGGTCAACAGAAACTTCGCCTTTCTGACCTAACGGCTCCGATTGTTGAGTCCCGCTGGCCAAACCTAAGCCTCGACGTCCAGAGCTAACTAATCCAGGAATCAAGTTAATGAACCGCGGAATTCAACTCGATGCGCTATCGGTTCCAATTGAAACGGGTTTGAGAATTGTTCTTTCGATAGAGCGAAACAATGAAGTTATCGAAAGTGTTGAGATTTCAAAACACGGAGTACTTATATCAGTTCAGGATCAAATTCTTGAATCTAAGACACTCGTTCCTCGCCCACTGGTAACTGACAAAATTTCCATCAGCAAAATCAAGGGTTCTAAACTCCATGCACTCGCAATTGACCTACCTGGGAAACAAAAGGTTTATGTCTCGAAGGAATTGAAAGAGTGCAGAATCTCTATCCATGTGTTCCGCCAATTCGTTGATGCCTGGCACCCAACCAATCTGGCGATGTTGGTTCTTGGCGGCACCGAAAACGTTCTTTACCAAGATAAGAGATTTCTTACAGGAGTAGTTGAGAAACCAATTGAGGTTTCTGTTAATGAACCTTCTCCCAAGAAAGTCGAATTAGAAGTAGTAAAAGAAGAAACCGTTTTAGTAATCAATGAGCCGACTAAACCAAGATTCAACTTGAAAGCCATTGGACGCGGCGTTGCATTTGCTTTTGCTCTAGTTTTAGCTTTGGTTGCCGTCACACCACTTAGCTTGGTGCACCCAAACAAACTTGAGAATCAAATGTCGTCTGTCTACTTAGTTTGGCCAACGAAGAACCCAACTGTGGGGTCAGAAGTCCTAGGCGTGGATGAAGATGAACTCATATATGTCGCCGAGGTTCACAGCAACGAGGGTGGAATCATTCTGCTAAAGATCGATGAGTATTACATTCAAAGTGAATTGGATCAGATTGTTGGAAGAAAAGTAATACAAATTCCTTTACTCGGAAAACTATTTTCCTAATAAATGGTGGCTATGGCTTGGGGGTTTTCACACATTAGCCATTGTGTTTACCCGACCAAAGGGGCATTCTTTTAAATTGAGTCTGTGAGGGGGATTAGCCACTATGACCGTAGACACACCACTAAAGCTGTACATCGTCGAAGATCAGCCATTGTTTCGGGAACTGCTTTGTTCATTTCTCGACACAGTCTCTGACTTTTTCGTTGTAGGAACTGCCGCATCAGTGGAACAAGCAAGAGTTGGAATTGAAACTCACAAACCTGATCTGGTTTTGATGGACATTGACTTGCCGGATGGCAATGGTGTTGGACTGGCTGCGAGTCTTAGAACAGATAATCCTGAGATTGCAATTCTTCTGCTTTCAGAAAATGACCTACTTGACTTAGTACGAACACTTCCAAGAAAGATTCAGCAAGGAATTAGTTATCTGGCGAAATCTTCAGCCATTGATCTTGAACTTTTGGCGTCAACAATTAGGTCGACTGCGAAGGGCTACTTAGTCATCGATCAACGACTTACTGGAAGGTTTGAGGCAAAACCTGGCACCGGAGTGGCTTCACTTACTGCTCGTCAATTTGAAGTTTTAAGACTCCTAGCTGCCGCCAAGTCAACGGAAGCTATTGCCAATGAACTTGGCTTGGCCCAAAATACCGTTGTCAATATCCTCACATCTATCTATACCCAATTGAAGATTCCTGACGATGCTAACGCCCGTGTATATGCAGCGCTGCAATTCTTATCGGATACATCTAATGAACTCCGTTAGCGCTGAATCAAAGCTTTCTTTTTTAATGGAGCGCGTCTTCACCGAACGTGCATTTTCGCTGCGAACCTTTTTTAGCTTCGCGATTCCAGCTGGAGTTCTTGGTGTTGTAGCAGATCCTGCAATGTCTTCGAACAACTTTTTTGTTTGGTTTGGAGTAGTAGCGGTATCAACTTTTTTGGCTGGCTCGTTCTTTGGGATCTTTGGATTACTTGCCTATGAACGCAGTAAGGGCACCTGGCGAATGATCCTTGGCTTTTTTGGGTTCGCAACAACTGGCGCCCTAAGAGGTGGACTACTTGGATTCATTGGCCTACAGACCGGAGCCTTGGAAGAGGTTAACTGGCAGTTTCGATTTGTTGGCGGAGCAATTCTTGCAACCGTAGTGTTCACATTGGCGGCGATCATCGCGAACGATCTTCATGCATACAGCTCACGCTTTGCAGAGTTAACTCAAATCCAAAAGCAGCTAGCAATACTCAGAGCGAATGCTCGAGTAGAGCTTGAGTCCAAACGAGCTTTACTTGAAACAGGTATCAATAATCGACTCACTGAAGTGGTCGATGCCCTTTCCACTCAGGCCCAGCATGGAAAGTCTGATCTTGAATTCAAACAACTTGCAAAAAGCTTGCAGCTTGCAGTTGATTCTGTGGTTCGGCCAATGAGTAAGGAACTTTTGGCTGAGGATGTCATCTTGGAAGAACAGTCAGCTGACGTAGTGCGGCAACGAGTCAACTTTAGATCGTGGTTGGGAATGGCAATGGTTAGTAAACCATTTAGACCATGGCCAGTTTCACTCATGTGGACCGTAATTGGGGCTTCGACAATTTCGGCACTTCGGCCAGGCTTTCCTGGAGTGTTGGCATTGCCGCTCTTCATCGTGTCGACTTGGGCGTTGCTATTTTTGGGTGATCGTTGGATTACTCCACACCTACCAAGATTTAGGCAAGCAGTTCGGCTATGCATAATTCTTGGCTGGTACGTAATAGCTTCAGTGATCCCAGCCATATTGAGTTGGCTACCTCTAGCAAAAATTGAAAGACCGGGATTTGCATCCTTGAAAACCACTTTGCTTGTTTTAGATCCATTGGCAAACATAATTCTTTGCATATCGCTGGCGTTACTCGCGGGATTAGGAGCTGAACGAATTCGAGTATTAGACGAAATCGCGGATGTAAACAGGAACCTTCGATGGGAGCTTGCTTCAATTCAGGGACAGCTGCAGATTTATAGAAAGCAACTTGCACGAAGTATTCACAATGATGTTCAAGCAGTATTCATTGCGAGTGCAATGAAACTCCAGAACGCACTAAATACTGATGGCGTGAATCAAGATCTGATTTCAGAAATCACACAGAACCTTCAGGAAATAGAGATTGTCTATCGTGACAATAAGAAAGTGCCTTCCCTGTCAGATGCCCTGGCGGAGCTAAAGTCATTTTGGGGTAATGGAGTATCGATTCAATGTGACTTTGATTCATCCACCGAAGAGTTGCTAATTGAAAATGAAATTCTCCGCACGACATTGATCGAAGTCTGTTCAGAGGCGGTAATCAATGCTGTGAAGCATGCAAGTGCAACTCAGATTGACATCAAACTTTCCCATAACGAATCCGTCTTAGAGCTAAGTGTCCTAAACAATGGCAAGCCACTTCGCTCGAAGTTTAATGAGGGGTCCGGACTACAGATGACAAGGGAGCTTTCAGTCGTTTCCGAAATTCGACAGGTATCGGACGGAACACTTTTGTTCGTTGCTCTTCCAATCACACGCACACTTAACCCCTTATAAGGGGGTTTTCCCCCGAACCAAGTACTTATCGCCCTCAAGGTCCTTCAAATGCGTTAATTCAATGTGAAGATCTTTAGAAAACCTTTGCAGTTACAGGGATCCAAAGCTGTGAGTTGATAACCGGGGAAAACTTTTGAAGTCGACATTTTATGTAATTGAGTCAGCATGAAATCTCGCATGCTCGCTCGGGCTTCACTGATCTTTTTGTTAACCCTTGGCGTAATTATTGATGGACCATTTGCGCGAGCAACTGATGCCATCTCATTAACTCCATCAGCTAGTTCAGTTGCACCAGGACAAACCGTTGACTTAACGGCAGCTATGCCAGTAGTTGCAGCGGGCAGCACAACGCAAACTTTGACTCAAGTTATTGATCCAACCAAGGTCAAACTCACCAGCGCTAGTGACATTACTTTTCCAGCCGGCTGGAGTCTCTCTTACTCAACAAATGGCACGACGTTTAGTTCGACAGCTCCAACAACAACTGCCGGCTGGGCTGCGGTTAGAGCAGTTCGAGCTACTGGTGATTTGGTATCTAACGGTGCTACAGCGGAGGGTAGACAGCTTGCCTCTGGCTCAGCTACGGCGATCTCACCACCTAGTGGCTCGTTTTCTGCAGGCGGTGGCGGCGGCGGAGACGGATGGGATGTTTTCTTTGACGATAACAATCACGTATTTGGTGTGTACCACCACGGCGACTCATACAGTTCGGCGGCAATTAACTGCAATACAAGAACAGGAGGCAGCTGTGGACCCGGTTGGCCTTTCAGCGTTTGGGAAAGCCCTTTCTTTTATACAAATAGCAAGTCAACTGGATGGGTTGACTTAAACAACGATCATCTCTGGTTCAATACGAACACTTCAACCCAAAGCGGGTTTGCCTGTGTCGACATATCCAACTTCACTACTGGCCCGACTTGGTGTAACAGCACACCACAGAGTTCTTTTGTGTCTTTATACCCGGGTGGAGCGACTGCCTACGATCAAACCATCGGCTTTGCAGTCTCGGGAACGCGACTCTTCACTTTAAAGAGCCGGACTGACGAGCTACTTTGCTTAGACACCGCGCTCAATAACGGACTAGGCGGTCCGTGCGGCACCGGCCGCCTGGATGTTCTGCCTAACGATAGTTCTCCAGGTGGCAAAACAGACTGGGGAACGGCCGAGATCATTACTCATGATGGGCGGATTTATGGCGTCTTAGGAGACGTGACAACGCCTCGAATGTTTTGTGTAGAGGCAGCCACTTTTACAAACTGCGCCAACTGGCCCAAGAGCACTGGTTTCCTATCTTCGAATCTATTTCGATTACCCGATTCAAGTGGACAAATAGTCGCCATTTGCGCTTTAAAGATGTACAGCGGCGCTGGAAATTCTAAAGTTTGTTTTTCTACTAATGGAAACTCCTATCCGGTACCAGCAGTGCTCGACCCAATGCTGATATTCAATTACAACTACGGGAAGAACCCTGAAACTCATCAGAGCAGAATTTACTGGGGCTATGGACACTACCAAGGTGGATATATCTACTGTTTCGACATGGCAACCAACACTTGGTGCCCGAACTGGGGCGGATCAACGGGTCTCGCCGACATGAACTACTCGCTCACAATTGATCCTTACAATCCAAGTTGCATTTGGACTAACGATCACTTCACGCAAATTCAAACCTGGGATGCCATAACAGGCACTAACTCATGCACTTCACTTCCTGCAAATGTGACCTTCGAGGCATCTGTGATTGTTCCTCGTTTGGGGTGTGATTCGACATCAGCCGTTGAAGGCTGGCGCAAGTTCATTCTTACTGGACCAGCAGACAACAAGTATTCGAGTGCCACACTGACAATTACCACCGAAACTGGTCAGGCAATTCCTAACTGGGCCAACCTCCCGATTACATCAGTAGGCGGCATTCGTGAAATTGATTTGAGTTCGCTCAATCCGACTGCATCTGGACAACGACCAAAGTTTGTGGTGAATTTTGTAAATCGCACAGGCACAGCACCAGCCGATAATGCACGTGCGACTGTTACCGCCGTGGGCGATTCCCCAGAGCTTTGCACGCGCGTAACTGCTGCCTATGTTTGCCCAACTGGATCTGGACCAATTACTGCGCTAGCTAATAACACAGCAACCGTTAGCGCTAATGGATCTTCCGTTCTTGGAGGAGCAACAACTACTTTGCCGCAAGTTGATCAAATCATCACAGTTACTGCGCCAGCTTTATCAACTTGCACATCATCGATAACTGGCCGAGCCGGTGATGGCGGCGGGGGATCATCTGGAACTGCAATTTCTGGCGTCACAGTTTCACTTCTTGATTCATCTGGCAACCCAGTGCTAGTTAACGGCAGCCCAGTTACAACAACAACGGCAAGTGATGGCACGTATTCGTTTGCAAATGTTTTGCCTGCTTCTTACAAGATCCGATTCAACGAGCCTGGCACTCAAGTGCTTGCCAGTTCCACTGTTGTCTCTGGCGCTTCTGGCACGACCACTGGAACTTCAACTGTATTAAGCGCAGCACCGAGCGCAACATCAAATGTTGCAGCAACGATAGCTGGAACAAATGCTGTTGTTAATGCCCTTTACACAATCCCAGCAACGGCAGCTGCTGATACTCCAGCTGCTGGAACGCAAGGCAGCGCTCAAACTATTAACGTCTTAACTAATGACAATCCTGCAAGCGGAGCAACGTTAACTGCATCAACTGTTAGGTTCTGTGGTTTATCTCCAGCGCAAACACCGCCATTGTGTTCCCAAACAACGCTTACAACAGCTGATGGTACTTACTCAGTTAACGCTTCAACTGGCGTAGTTACTTTCACACCTAATGCATCCTTTACTGGCACTGCCACTCAGCCTCCGACATATCAAGTCACTGATTCCGCTAGCAATGTCATCTCTTCAACCATTACGCCATCGGTAATTGCCCGGCCCGTATTAACCGCTGACACATCCTCGGGAGCTTGGGATCAAAACCAAACCATTAGCCCACTTGCTAATGACGTTGCTGGCAATGGCGCGAGCTTGGTTGCAAATAGCGTCAAACTTTGCGCAAGCGGGGATACCGCTCCAAACTGCACTGCAACCTCGCGCACAATTACTGGCCAAGGAACCTACACCGTTAATAGTGATGGCACGATTACTTTTGATCCACTTCCTGGCTTTACTGGAACTGCCTCCCCTGTTACTTACTCAGTTACAGATTCAGTTGGCCAAAAGTCTTCAACAACTATTACGCCATCGGTTTCAGCCCCTGGCGCTCCAGTTGCTAACCCGCAGACAAAGTTAGTTTCGCCAACTGGAACAACTGCTTTTACTACCATCACCGGATCCAATGGCCTTGCCACTGGAACGCAGTTATCACCATCGCAAACTTTCCTTTGCAACGTTGCTCCTAATGCCCAGACCCCGCCTAATTGCAATGCCGCAACTGTTGCAACAACAGATGGCACCTGGGTGTTAAGTCAGATAACTGGCGTTGCCACATATCAACCAAATGCTGGCACACCTACTGGAACAAAAACTGCCATCACGTATCAAGTTAGCGATCCAGCTGGGCAAAGCGCCTCTGCTTTGCTAACTCCAGTAATCCCACCAGCGCCAATGGCTAACCCAGATTCATCTTCGGGTCAACAAGCAAGCCCACAAGTGATTTCACTAATTGGTAATGATCAACCGGGCATGTCTTCTAGTCCAATTGATGTTTCCAGCGTGAAGTTTTGCGTTGGTAATCAAGTTGCGCCAAATTGCTCGGCAACTTCGCTAACTGTTAGCGACCAAGGAACTTATGCCATTGATTCTCTTGGCATTGTTACCTTCACTCCAGTTGCCAGCTTCACTGGCACTGCCACCCCAATTACCTACCAAGTCAGTGACAGCATTGGACAAAGCACAAGTTCAACTTTGAGTGTTTATGTCATTCCGCCACCGGCTCCAGTTGCAACCAGAGACTTAGGTTCAGCTGCTTATGGGCAAGCAATTGTGTTTGAACCTTGGAAAAATGACAGCGGCGGAGCAAAGCCAGCCGGAGCAACTCAAGCCGATCCACAAGTTGTTCCAACTTCAATTCGACTTTGCGCAAGTGGTCAAAGCGCGCCAAATTGCGCGGCCACAACAATTACCACTTTTGATGGCACCTACGCCTTAGACACCACAACCGGCAAAGTTACCTTCACACCAGCATCAGGATTTTCAGGCACCGCAACAGCTCCTGTTACTTACCAAATTTCAAATAACTGGACTGGACCATCAGGGGCTGCCACAACCACGGCCATTTTGATTCCAACAATTGCTGCCCCTGGCGACCCACTTGCCACAAATGATCAAAGCGCAACAAAGCCAGAAACCCCTGTGATCCTAAAACCAATTACTAATGACACTGCTGGGTCCTTTGCCCTTAATGCCAGCACGCTGCGCCTTTGCCAGGAAACTGACATCGCGCCAAATTGCGCGCAGCTATCAGTGACAAATGCTCATGGCACCTACGTCGTTGATCCAGCAACCGGAGGCGTTACCTTCACTCCAGCTAAAGGCTTTAAAGGCATTGCCACAATCCCATATGTCTTAAGCGACATGAATGCAAGGTTTGCTCATGCAAATCTATTCATCACAGTTAGCTCTGATGCGCCAACAAGTGTTACCAAGACAAATGA